>CAZCEE010000001.1:0-40582 GCA_964497165.1 uncultured Schumannella sp.
GATCAGCGCGTGGCGTTCGCTCCGCGCGTCGGCCGGCTGAGCCGCGTCCGCGGGCGCAGGAGCCGAGCGACACCCCACACCGTGACCCGCAGCATCGCCTCGGCGATGATCGCCTTGCTCATCTTCGAGGGTGCGCAGGGTCATGTCGATCTGGAAGCAATAGCCGCGGGAGTCGATCTCGTCGAGTGCTTCCCGCCCCGGATATCGGGCGTCGCGGCTACCATTGGCACATGGTAGACAGCGCGCTCCTGGAGCAGGTGCTCCGGCTCGACGCCGAATCCCGGCGCGAGTTGATCCGCGCCGTCGAGGGCTCGCTCGACTACGACGACGTTCTGCCGAACGTCCTCGCCGAGATCGACCGGCGCCTGGCCGAGATGGGTCCGGACGCGAGCCCGGACGCGGTCCCTGCCGACGAGTTCCTGCGGCGCGTTCGCGCTCGTCGCAGCGCGTGACCGTTTACGTCCTCTTTTATCGCGAAGCACAACGGGACATCCAGGAGATCGAGGCGTACCTCGACGCCAACGCGCCGGATCAGACGGAGCGCTTCCTCGACGATCTTGAGGCGGCGATTGCCGGTATCGCAGAGCATCCGCTACTGCGCCCTGAGGTGCGGCCCGGGGTTCGCCACGAGAGCATGACCGTGTTCCGGTACCACCTCTGGTATCGGGTGCTCCCGGAAATCGAGCACGCCGAAGTCTTCGCTGTGCTGCACCACAGCCGCGGGCCGAGATCGCTCGAAGGCCGGCTGTAGTCAGAGCCCTGGCCTCAGGCTCGGCTGCGGGCGCTCGTGCGACTGCTCCGCCGAATGCGGGGGCGGCTCAGCGCGTGGCGTTCTCTCCGCGCGTCGGCCGGCTGACCCGCGTCCGCGGGCGCAGAGCCCGGGTCATACCCCACACGGTGACCCGCAGCATCGCCTCGAGCACGATCGCCTTGCTCATCTTCGACCGGCCCGCGGTGCGTTCCCGGAACTCGATCGGACGCTCGACGATGCGCCAGCCCGCGTCGAGCGTGCGCAGGGTCATGTCGATCTGGAAGCAGTAGCCGCGCGAGTCGATCTCGTCGAGGGGAAGGTCGCGCAGCACGACGGCCCGGTAGGCACGGTAGCCCGCGGTGACGTCGCGAACGTCGAGCCGCAACATCGCGCGGGCGTACGCGTTGCCGGCGCGGCTCAGCAGGCGCCGTCCGGCGGCCCAATCGGCGAGCCCGCCCCCCGGCACGTAGCGCGAACCGATCGCGAGCCCCACGCCGGGATCTTCGGCGAGGGCGGCGAGCAGGGCGGGCAGAGCGGATGCCGGATGCGAGCCGTCGGCATCCATCTCGACGATCACGTCGTAGCCACGGTCGAGGGCGACCCGGAACCCGGCAACGTACGCGCGCCCGAGTCCCTGCTTGCCCGAGCGGTGCAGCACCGTCACGCGGGGGTCGGCGGCAGCAAGGGTGTCGGCGATTGCCCCGGTGCCGTCGGGGCTCGCGTCGTCGACGACGAGCACGTGCGCGTCGGGGGTCGCGGCGAGAATCGACGCGACGGTGTCGGCGAGACTCCCCGCCTCGTTGTAGGTGGGGGTGACGATCAACACGCGAGGTGTGCTCGCGTCGTCCGGCATGACCGACATCCTAGGCTCGGAGCCATGGACTACCCGCTCAGCCGCTCGGTCGTCCCCGAACTCCGTGTCGTGGCGTCGTCGCCGTCGACCAACAGCGAGCTGCTCGCCCTCGCGGCGGATCCCGCGGTGCCGTCGTTCACGGCGTTGCTCACGCTCGACCAGACGGCGGGCCGCGGCCGACTCGACCGGTCCTGGGTCGCACCGGCCGGAACCGCTCTCGCGCTCTCGGTTCTCGTGCGCGATGCGTTGCGGCATCCTCTCGCCTCATGGCTGCCGTTGCTCGCCGGCCTCACGCTCGCTGAAGCGCTCGACGAGGTTGCGCCGGGTCGCGTCGCCGTGAAATGGCCCAACGACCTGCTGCTCGACGGCCGCAAGGTGTGCGGCATCCTGGTCGAAGTCGCGCCGGGGGGCCGGGATGCCGTCATCGGGTCGGGTCTCAACCTCGCCCAAACGGCGGCCGAGCTTCCGGTCGACACCGCGACGTCGCTCGCGCTCGCCGGGGTGCCTCTCGTGCCCGGGCAACTCGACACCGTCGTAGCGAGTTACCTCGGCCGTCTGCGCAACGAGCTCGAGGCTCCCGGGCCGGTCTCGCGGTTGCGGGAGCGGGTTGTGGCCCGGTGCGCGACGGTGGGGGCGCGCGTGCGGGTCGCCCTCGCCGACGGCTCGACGCTCGTCGGCACGGCGACAGGAATCGATGTGACGGGCCGCCTCGAGGTAGCCCCGGATGATGGGGATGCCGTGGTCGTCGCGGTGGGGGATGTCACGCACGTGCGATCGGCCTGACCTATTGCCCGAGGGTATGAAAGGTTATACTCGCTTTATGAAGACGGCGATCTCGGTTCCCGATGGAGACTTCGAGCGGTTCGAGAGAATCGCCGCGCGCCACGGCATGAATCGGTCGGAGTTCTTCCGCCTGGCTGGTCACCGCCTGGCCGACGAACTGGAAGGCGAAGCAGAGCTGACCGCGGTGGCGAACGCCGTGATCGCGCGCGTCGGTCAACCCTCCGGCGACGGGCTGTTCCAGCGCGAATCAGAGCGCACGATGCGCGACAACACCGAATGGTGATTCGCCACGGCGACGTGGTGTGGGTGGATTTCGGCTCGCCGCGCGGCTCGGAACCCGCGAAGCGGCGTCCGGCGATCGTGATGCAGGAGGACTGGTTGCTCGCGACGGACATCGGAACCGTGCTGGTGGTGCCCCTGACATCGAACACCGCGCTGGAGGCGTTCCCGGGCAACGTGCTCGTGCCGGTGGAGGCGTCAGGGCTCGACAAGGACTCCGTGGCCGTGGTTTCGCAGTTCGGCCCGGTCAGTCGGGAATTTCTCGATCCGTACGCCGCCGGTCATCTGCCCGGATATCTGGTGACGAAGGTGGCCGCCGGCGTGCGGCTGGTTGCGGGCATCTGAGTCGCCCGCGGTTCAGTCGTGTGAAGTGAGGGGGCGAGTGGGGCCGTCGGCATCCTTCGACGCCTCGGCGTCATCCTCAAAGATTGCGAGCGCCGCGGCCTCGGCTTTGTGATCGCGCGCCGACAGACCGTCCTTGCGGTGGTGCCCATAGACCCAGAAGCGGTAGAGCAGGAAGCGGAACGTCGTGCCGAGCACGAGCCCGACCCCGTTGGCGGCGATGTTGTCGGCCAGGAGGTTGTCGAAGCCGAGCACGTAATGCGACACCCAGAGACAGAGGAGGCCGATCAGGAGCCCTCCAGCCGCGACCGCCGAGAACTCCATCAGCTCGAGCAGGTAGTTCTCGCGGCGGTGCTCACGAAAAGTCCAGTAGCGGTTGCCGAACCAGGTCACGAGGACCGCGACCGTGACCGACAGCACCTTGGCGCCGATCGGGCCCTGCAGTACGTGGCCATCGCCGAATGCCCCGAGGCGAAGAGCGTTGAACAGGCCGACGTCGACGACATAGCCGACCAGCCCCACGACGCCGAACTTGAGCGCATACCGAACCAGGCGGTCCCAGGTCAGCCGCGCGAGGTCGACGAGCCGGGCGATCACGTGAGCAGCCTAAGCGCAGCCCGGGCGCACACCGTGACGCCTAGGCTGGCTGGGTGGGCTCAGTCATCGGCGTGATCGGTGGCGGGCAGCTTGCCCGGATGATGATGCCCCCGGCCGTCGCGCTCGGATGGGAACTGCGGGTCCTCGCCGAAGCCGAGGGTTCATCGGCCGCACTGGCTGCTACTGCGGTCGGCGACTATCGGGATTCCGACACCGTCCTCGCCTTCGCCCGTGAGACAGATGTCGTCACCTTCGACCACGAGCACGTGCCGCAGGACGTGCTGGCGCGCCTGGTCGCGGCGGGCATCACGGTGCGGCCCCGTCCCGAGGCGCTCGAGCTGGCGCAAGACAAGCTCGTCATGCGTCAACGGCTCAGCGCCCTCGGCGTCCCGGTGCCCGCATGGGCGGAGATCCGCGACCGGCAAAGCCTTTCCGCGTTCCTCGACGCGCACGGCGGAGCGGCCGTCGTGAAGACCCCGCGCGGTGGCTACGACGGCAAAGGCGTGCGCGTCGTACGAGCTCCCGGCGAGGCCGACGACTGGCTGGCCGACGGACCGCTGCTCGCCGAGGAGCTTGTCGACTTCCGGCGCGAACTCGCGCAACTCGTCGCCCGACGCCCGTCGGGTGAGGTCGCCGCCTGGCCGCTCGCCGAAACGGTGCAGCGTGACGGGGTGTGCGCAGAAGTCATCGCCCCGGCACCTCGAGCGGGCACCTTGCTCGATGAGGCACGTGCACTCGCGGTGACCATCGCCGAGGGGCTCGACGTGACCGGGGTACTCGCCGTCGAACTGTTCGAGACCGCCGATGGCCGATTGCTGGTCAACGAGCTCGCGATGCGCCCCCACAACAGCGGTCACTGGACGATCGACGGCGCCGTCACCAGCCAGTTCGAGCAGCACTTGCGCGCCGTCCTCGATCTGCCGCTCGGCGCCACCACACCGCTCGCGCCCCTCAGTGTCATGGTCAACGTGCTCGGCGGACCGGCGGTCGCGACCATGCCCGACCGCTATCCGGAGGCGCTCGCCGCCCACCCTGACGTGAAGTTCCACTCCTATGGCAAGACCTCGCGCCCCGGCCGCAAGGTCGGCCACGTCACCGCCACGGGGACCGATCTCGCGGACGTCCGGGCTCGGGCGCGTGCCGCGGCAGCCTTCTTCGAGGCCTGAGCCATAGCATGGCGCCGTGCCTCCGCTCGTCGCCGTCGTCATGGGATCGGACTCCGACCTCCCCGTCATGAACGACGCCGTCGCGGCCCTGACCGAATTCGGCATCCCGCACGAGGTGAAAATCGTCTCAGCGCACCGCACCCCCCGCGCGATGATCGACTTCGCCGCAGAGGCGGCAGGGCGTGGCATCCGAGTCATCATCGCCGGTGCCGGGGGCGCCGCGCACCTTCCCGGGATGATCGCCTCGGTCACGACTCTGCCGGTGATCGGCGTGCCTGTTCCGCTCAAGAACCTCGACGGCCTCGATTCGCTGCTTTCGATCGTGCAGATGCCGGCGGGCATCCCGGTTGCGACCGTCGCGATCGGCAACGCCCGCAACGCTGGCATCCTCGCGGCTCGCATCCTCGCCGTCTCGGACGACGCACTCACCGCAAAGCTCGTCGACTTCGCGGCAGGGCTTGAGAGCATGGTCGCTGAGAAAAACGCGCGCCTCGCAGACGGCTCGTGAGCCAGGCCACCTCCACGGTCCGCGATCCGGACCTCCGCTCGCCTCGATTCATGTCGCGGCGCGGCTGGTGGCTCGTCGTGCTCAACCTGCTCATCCCCGGTTCCGCGCAGGTACTGGCGGGCGACCGACGGCTGGGGCGGTTCGGGCTCGGCGCGACCCTGCTGTTCTGGCTGTTGCTCGCCGCCTCGATCGTGCTCGCTCTCGCCGCGCGTGGTGTCCTGCTGACGATCGTGACGTTCACCCCCGCCCTCGTGGGGCTCACGGTCGTCGCCGGCTTCTATATGGTGCTGTGGATCGTGCTCACCCTCGACACGCTGCGACTCGTGCGCTTCGTGCGGCTCGCGCCGCGGGCGCGCGGCCTCGTCGCCGGAGTCGGCGTGCTTTCACTTGTCGTGTCACTCGCCGGGGGTGGGTTCGTCGTCGCCAACTCGGTCGCGGCGATCGGGCTGCTCGGCATCTTCGCCCCCGGCGCCTCGGAGCCGCCCGTCGACGGCAGGTACAACATCCTGCTGCTCGGTGGCGATGCCGGGCCCGACCGCCTCGGGCTGCGCCCCGACAGCATCTCGGTCGTCAGCATCGAAGCGGCGACCGGGGCGGCGACGATCTTCGGGATCCCGCGCAACATGGAGGACGTGCCGTTCGCCGCGGACTCTCCGCTGTGGGGCGACTTCCCGAACGGATACAACTGCGGCACCGAGTGCCTCGTCAGCTACCTCTACACGTATGGCGAGGAGCATCCCGACCTCTACCCGGATGCTGAGGCGCAGGGCAGTCGACCCGGAATCGAGGCGATGCGCGACGCCGCCGAAGGCATCCTCGGTCTCGAGATCCCGTACTACGTGCTCATCGATATGCAGGGCTTCGCACTCCTGATCGACACCCTCGGCGGAGTCGAGATCGAGGTGACCGAGCGCGTTCCGCTCGGGTCGAACACGTTCGACGACGGCAGCCCGGCCGACCCGATCGGGTACATCGAACCCGGGCTGCAGCGGATGGATGGGCAGACCGCCCTCTGGTACGCCCGGTCACGCTACGGCACCACCGACTACGAGCGGATGGAGCGCCAGCGCCAGGTGCAGGAGGCGATCCTGCGCCAGATGGACCCGTCGAACGTGCTGCTGAAGTTCCAGGGGATCGCGCAGGCCGGATCGCAGGTCGTCTCGACCGACGTCCCGCAGTCGATGCTCGCCTACTTCGTCGAGCTCGGCGCGAAGACGAAAGAGCTGCCGCTCACGAAGGTCGACTTCGTCCCGCCGCTCATCGACGACGTGGCGCAGCCCGACTTCGCGCTCATCCAGGCGACCGTCGACGCGGCGCTCGTGCCGTACACACCGCCGCCCACCGATCCCGCGCGGTGATCAGAGGTCGGCGTGCAGTTGCCAGACCTTCTCGGCGGCATCCCGCCAGGTGAACGCCTTGGCGCGGTCTTGGGCCGCGACGCTGAGTCGCGCCCGTGCGGACTCGTCGTCGAACAGGCTGCCGATCGCATCGGCGAGGTTCGCCGCATAGCCGTCGCCCCTCTCGACGAGCACCGCGGCGTCGGCCGTGACCTCGGCGATCGCCGACAGATCAGTTGCGACGACGGGGATGCCGAGCGCGATCGCGTCGAGAAGCGTGGCCGACGGTCCGGCCGCGACGCTCGGCAGTATGAACACGGCGGCGCCCGCGAGAATCCCAGCGCGATCGCTGGCGCTCGCATCCTCGATCACGGTGAACTCGTCGGCCCCTTCGATTGTCGCGGCGTTGCCTGCGGCGGTGAGCAGCACGATCGGAAGGCCGCCGGCCGCGCCCGCCGCGAGGTCGGCGAACCCGTTGAGGGGGTCGTCCTCAACGACGCCGACCACATACCGCTCGGGGAGCTCGTGAGCGGTGCGGCGGGCGTCGGCGTCAGCGGGCACGATGAGCGTCGTGCTCGGCGCGGCTCCGATGACGCGCACGCGGTCCGCGAGGTCGAGGTGCTCTTCGAGGTCTGCGGCAACCGCGTGGCTCGGCACAACGACGGCGTCGGCGTGGCGTTCCGCTCGGCGGCCCATCGCCTTCGTCCAGGACACCACTCGCGGCGGCAACAACTCGGGATGCGTCCACGCGATTGCGTCGTGGATCGTCACGATGGTCTGCTCACCGGGTGCGAACGAGCGATCGTGCCGACGTAAGGGTGCGAACAGGCTCGTCGCGTGCACCATTCCGGTGCCGGGCAACGCCGTGAAACCGTGCTGCCAAGCCGCGGCGAGTTGGCGGCGGGTGAGCGCGCTCTTGTGCAGCCGCCGCAGACCGGGGAGGAGTTCGCGGATGCGCGCGTAGTCACCTTCGAGCGAAGCCGCCACGACGCCGGCGACGTCGCTCCCGCGGGGCGCCGCCTGGATGAGGGCGCGGGCGAGATCTTCGGTGTAGCGAGAGACCGGTCCGCCGCCGGGCAGGAGGATGTCGTCCACGATGACGCGAAGAGTGCTCATGCGGCTCTCAGAGCTCCTTCGGAGATCGCGGCGCGGAGCGCGTCTCGCCATGGACGCGGCGCGGGGAGTCCAGCCGCGCCCCAGGCGGCGTGGCCGAGCACGGAGTATGAGGGCCGCGGGGCAGGGCGAACGAAAGCGGCAGAGCCGGTCGGGCGAATGCGCTCCGGGTCGAGGCCGGAGAGCTCGAAAACGGCACGGGCGAACTCGAACCAGCTCGCTCGCCCCGAGTTGGTGCCGTGGTAGGTGCCGGCGGGGGCGGCCCCGTCGAGCAGACGCACGATGGCCGCCGCGAGGTCGACGGTCCAGGTCGGCTGCCCGACCTGGTCGGTCACGACGTCGATCGTGTCGCGCTCGCCCGCGAGGCGGAGCATCGTCCGGGGGAAGCACGGGCCGTGCTCCCCATAGAGCCAGGCGGTCCGCACGATGTGGGGCGAGGGGTGCGCGGCGAGGACGAGCAGTTCGCCCTGCGCCTTGGTGCGCCCGTACGCGCCGAGGGGTGAGAGCGGCGTGTCTTCGGCGTATGGCTCCGTCGCCGACCCGTCGAACACGTAGTCGGTCGAGACCTGCACGAATACCGCTCCGGCGGCGGCGGCTCCGGCTGCCGCGTTGGCCGCACCGACCGCGTTGACGGCGTGTGCCGTGCCTTCTTCGGATTCCGCGTCGTCGACTCGGGTGTAGGCCGCCGCGTTGATGACCGCGTCGGCGCCGGCCACGGCATCCCGTACCGCATCGGCGTCGGTCACGTCGAGGTCGGCGCGCCCGAGAGACAGCACGTCGCGGCCGGCCAGCGCCTGCGTGAGGTCGCGACCGAGCATCCCGTGACCGCCGAGCACGACGTAGCGCATCAGGCGAGCTCGGCCCGGGCTTTGAGCGGCTCCCACCAGTCCCGGTTGTCGCGGTACCACTGCACGACATCGGCGAGCCCCTGAGCGAAGGGCACCAGAGGTTCATAGCCCAGCTCGTCGCGGATCTTCGAGATGTCGACCGAGTAGCGCAGGTCGTGGCCCTTGCGATCCTCGACGCGTTCGACCGCCGACCAGTCCCGACCCGTCGCCTCGAGAAGCAGCTCCGTGAGCTCGACGTTGGTCAGCTCGGTGCCGCCGCCGATGTTGTAGATCTCACCCGCACGCCCCCGCGTGAGCACCATCGCGATCCCGCGGGTGTGGTCGTCGACGTGCAGCCAGTCGCGCACGTTCTCGCCGGTTCCGTACAGCGGCACGTTCTTGCCGTCGATGAGGTTCGTCACGAACAGCGGGATGACCTTCTCGGGGAAGTGGTACGGCCCGTAGTTGTTGGAGCACCGCGTGATCGAGACGTTCATGTCGTGCGTGCGGTGGAACGAACGCGCGAGCAGGTCGCTTCCCGCCTTGCTCGCCGAGTAGGGGGAGTTCGGCTCAAGCGGGCGGTCTTCGGTCCAGGAACCTTCGGCGATCGATCCGTACACCTCGTCGGTGCTGATGTGCACGAAGCGCGGAGTAGCCGCCCGGAGCGCGGCATCCAGCAGACGCTGCGTGCCGACGACGTTGGTCTCGACGAACGGCCCCGCGTCGCGCACCGACCGGTCGACGTGCGACTCGGCGGCGAAATGCACGATCGCGTCGATGCCCGGCAGGGTGCGGTCGAGCAGCTCGGCGTCGCGGATGTCGCCGTGCACGAACGAATAGCGCGGTGACTCGGCGACCGGCGCGAGGTTCGCGAGATTGCCCGAATAGGTGAGGGCGTCATACACGACCACCTCGGCGTCCTCGAGTCCGGTGTACGCGTCGGCAAGGGTTCGGCGAACGAAGTTGGAGCCGATGAAGCCGGCTCCGCCGGTGACCAAAATCCGCATGGTCCGAGCCTAGGCGGGGATCGGCTACCCTGATTCCGTTTCAACTCGCACCGTGGTCGACCTAAGGTTCCCTCATGCTCACGTTTGAACCGGCCACCATCCCGTTCAACAATCTCGCGCGCGGGGTGCACGCGATTCGCGCAGAACTCGACGCAGCCGTCGCCCGAGTGCTCGACAGTGGCTGGTTCGTGCTCGGTCCCGAGCACGACGCCTTCGAGACCGAACTCGCCTCGTTCTTCGGTGCGCACCACGCGGTGCTCGTCGGGAACGGTACTGACGCGCTCGAGCTCGGGCTTGCTGCGCTCGGCGTCGGCCCTGGTGACCGGGTCGTGACCGTGGCCAATGCTGGCGGCTACACGTCGACAGCGGTGCGAAAGCTCGGCGCGATCCCGGTTTACGCGGATGTCGATGAGGTGACCCTTCAGATGTCGCCTGCCGGGCTGCAAGACGTGCTCGGCGCACTCGCCACCCCGCCCAAGGTCGTTGTCGTCACCCATCTATTCGGGGCAGTGGGGGAGATCGAGGACGTCGTACGCATCGCCCGCTCCGGGGGAGCTCGCGTGCTTGAGGACTGTGCACAGTGCATCGGCGCCACGGTCGGCGGCGGTGCGGCTGGGACCTTCGGTGACATCGGCACGACTAGCTTCTATCCGACCAAGAATCTTGGCGCTCTGGGCGACGGCGGCGCGCTCGTCACCGACGATGGCGACCTTGCGGCGACGCTGCGCCGGCTACGGCAGTACGGATGGGAGAGTAAGTACAGCGCGTCGACCCCCGGAGGTCGGAACTCGCGACTCGATGAGATTCAGGCTGCAGTGTTGCGGGTCAAGCTCCCGCTCTTGACTGCGGGCAATGAGCGGCGACGTGAGATTCACCGGACCTATGAGAACAGCGATGCTTCCGGGCTGCTTCTTCACCGCGCGGGTCCGTCGTACGTCGCACACCTGGCGATCGTCAGGTCCGCGAACCGCACAGCCCTCCGCGAGGCGTTCCGAGTCGCGGGGGTGCTCACCGATGTTCACTACCCTGTGCCAGATCATCGCCAGCACGTCGCGGCAGACGAGACTCCCGTCGTGAAGCTCCCCGTGACCGAACGGGCCGCGAGCGAGGTGCTCAGTATTCCGGTGTTCCCTGAACTGAGGGACGACGAGGTCGCGCGGGTCGCCGACATCCTGGGAGCGCAGTAGACGTGGCCACGACGAAGAACGGCGGTACCGCGGTGCGCTTCTCGGTCGTCGTCCCGGTGTACCTCAATGCGGAGTCGTTGCCGGAGGTCGTGGAACAGCTCGAGTGGCTGCAGACGAAGCTTGATGGCCGGCTCGAAGCGGTCTTCGTCGTCGACGGCTCGCCCGACGACTCGGCTGCCGTTCTGCGGGTCCTCCTGGGCCGGTCCTCCCTCGTCGCGCAGCTCGTCGCGCACTCCCGCAACTTCGGCGCTTTCGCCGCCATCCGCACGGGATTCCGCCTCGCACGAGGGGAGTACATCGCGGCGATGGCCGGCGACCTCCAAGAACCGATAGAGCTGATCGAACGGTTCTTCGAGGAGCTCCAGACAGGCGACCACGATGTCGCGGTCGGAACCCGTACCAAGCGCGACGACCCGGCGCTCTCGAAGTTCCTGTCGCGCACGTACTGGAAGGTCTACCGCGCACTCGTGCAGCCGTCGATGCCGCCAGGCGGCGTTGACATCTTCGCCTGTACTCGCGACGTGGCTCGGCAGCTCGGCGATCTGGGCGAGTCCAACTCGAGCCTCGTCGGGCTGCTCTACTGGCTCGGGTTCCGTCGCGTCGAGGTTCCCTATGCCCGTCGCGCGCGCAAGCACGGCGCGAGCACGTGGTCGTTCGACAAGAAGTACCGCTATCTGCTTGACAGCATCTTCTCGTTCACGAGTCTGCCGGTCACGGTCATCCTGGCCGTCGGCACCATCGGTACTGCTGGATCGTTCATCGTCTCGATCGTCATTCTCGGGTCGTGGTTGCTCGGCGGCATCGATGTCCCCGGGTACACCGCTCAGATGCTGGTGCTGTTGTTCTCAACGGGGAGCATCCTCTCGGCTCTGGGCATCGTGGGCACCTACGTCTGGCGCACGTTTGAGAACACCAAGGGGCGTCCGAACTCGGTCGTCATGCTCCGCGAGACGTTCGGGGAATGATCGCATCCGCGTCGTCGCCGCGTCGGGCGACAACGAGTCGGATGGGGCGCTTCCTCCTCGTCGGCGGAGCCAACACTCTCGTCACCTATGCGGTCTTCTTCCTGCTCGGCCTCGTGATCCCGCCGTGGATCGCGTATGCGGTCGCGTTCGCCATGGGTCTGGCGTGGACGTCGCTCGCGTCCTCGCGCTTGGTGTTCCGGGTGCGGTTCTCGTGGCGCCGGGTGCTGTCGTTCGTCGCGTTCTACCTGGCGGTCTTCGGCCTTGGGCAGCTCGTCATCCATCTGATCTCGCCGAACACGCCGACAGAGCTCCTGATCACCAGCGCGGTGGTCCTCGTCGCCACGACCCCCATAGCATTCATCGGAGGCCATTTCATCTTTCGGCCGCCAGCCGATGAGACCCAGTTCCCGACCGCGAAGGATCAGACCGAGTGAGCGCCTACGTGCACCCGCAAGGCATCTGTGAGTCCCCCAACGTCGGTGAGGGCACGCGCGTATGGGCTTTCGCGCACATTTTGCCCGGAGCGGTGGTCGGAGCCGACTGCAATATCTGCGACGGCGTCTTCGTCGAGAATGACGTCGTCGTCGGCGACCGGGTCACGATCAAGAGCGGTGTCCAATTGTGGGACGGCGTCCGGCTGGAGGATGACGTATTCGTCGGGCCGAACGTGACCTTCACGAACGATCCGTTCCCCCGCAGCAAAGCGTTCCCGACGGAGTTCGCGCAGACGTTGGTGCGCCGGGGCGCCTCAATCGGTGGCAACGCCACGATCCTCCCCGGCGTTACGATCGGTGCCGATGCGATGGTGGGTGCGGGCAGCGTGGTCACCCGCGATGTCCCCGATAGCGCGATCGTGGTCGGCAACCCCGCTCGAATCAAGGGATACGTGAACACGGCCCTTGCTCCCGACACGACGACGACAAGCGACATCGCCGCGGATCTGCAGAGCGTGGTCGAAGGCGTACGCCTCACTCGCCTGACACGGGCCATCGACCTGCGAGGATCGCTGGTCGCGGGCGATCTTGACGGCCTGGTCCCATTCGACGTGAAGCGTTTCTTCGTCGTCTACGACGTCCCGACCGTCGAGGCACGCGGTTCGCATGCCCATCGCGAGTGCGAGCAGTTCCTCGTCTGCCTGCGCGGCGAGGTGAGCGCCATCGTCGACGACGGGTCACGCCGCGAAGAGTTCCTGCTTGATCGTCCTGACGTTGGACTGTATATGCCCGCGATGACGTGGGGAACGCAGTACCGATACACCGCCGATGCGGTGCTCTTGGTGCTCGCGTCACTCCCGTACGACGACTCCGACTACATCCGTGACTATGGCGAGTTTCGCCGAATGCGGAGCGGTTCGTGACGAGCCCGCCCCAGCGAGCGCGCGCCGTCTTTGCGTCGCGATGGACGACCGCGGTCGCCGCAGGTGGCTATGTCGTGCTCTTGGTCGTGGTGCTTTTCCCGGTACTCGCCGCGTCGGTGGGCGCCGACGATAGCTACTGGCTCATGGAGGTTGCACCGAACAGCGACGGTTCCTTCCGCCGCGCCTTCTGGGATCCGTTCGCGGCGTCTTTCGCGTTCACCGAGCAGGCTCGAATGACCGGGCTCTCCGAGGCGTCGCGCTGGGTGCTCGCACTCTCGGTCGTGAAGCTCTCCGTCGCTTTCTCGGTACCACCCACCGTCCTGTGGGCGATCCTCAAGGTGTTTCTGTTGGCCGCAGGGGTGCTCTGTGTGATCTTGTTCCTCGTGGCCTTCCGGTTCCGGCGCGCGGACGGCGAGATCGCGGGCTTCTCGCGACGGGCGATCTTCGCAGTTGCCGTCATCTTTCCTCTCTTGGTCGTTCTCGGCGTCAAGGCTCAAAGTGTCGGCACACTGAACGGGTGGCTGAACTACCCGACTCTCACTTACGGCCCGTTCGCCGTCTACCTCGCGATCGTCGCGGCGGCCCTCGTCGCGAGCCGAGCGCTCGACGCTCGTTTCGGCCGACGAGTGACGCCGGTCTCGGTGCTCGCCGTCGTGGCCGGAGTCGCAGTGAGCTTCGACTATGAGCTGATGGCTCTATCCGTGCCTCTCGTGGCGCTCGCTCTCGTGCTACAACCGTTGCCGGACCGGGCGTCGTGGTGGGAGCGATGGCGAGGGCGCCTCGTTGTCGCCGGGGCGTTCGGGGCGTCCTACGCTGCGTCTTTCGCCTGGATCAGGTCGCGTATCTCACAGATGGCATGTCAGCTCGACGGCAGCTGCTATGCCGGGACGGTGATTGAAGTCAACCCCCGCACCCTCCTGCTCAACCTGCTTGGGGCGCTTCCGGGCGGGACGGGCGAGTTCATGACCGCGCAGGCGGAGCGGACTGGGCAGGTGGTCCCGTCGTTGACCGCGGGAAGCCTCGTCGTCGCGTTCGCCTGTGTTACGTTCGCCGCCCTCGTCCTCGCCTCGACGGCGTTGCGTGGCGCCGCGCGTGACGGCACACCGTGGGAGCCAGCCGAAGAAGGACGCGGGATGCTCGCGATCGTGGTTGTTGCGGTCGCAATCGCGATCGGCGCGACCGTCGTCACCGGGATCAGTCAGCGAGCGGTCGAGCTGGTGCAGTCACCGGTTCTGGCCTACCGCAGCAGCGTCGTCGTATGGTCGGCGCTCTCCCTGGGCGTTGCTGCGGCTCTCTGGTTCGCATGGATCCGGCGGCGGATCGTCGGCGCCGTCGCTCTCGCCGTCGTCGCAGTCGGTGCCGTTTCGGCGATCGCCATGGCTCTGCCGGCGAACCTTGCGAGCGCCCACGTGAACCGCACTGAGCCGGGAGTCGTTCTCGTCGACACGATCCACGCAGAGGTTGCACTCGGGGATCTCTCCGAGCTGGGTGACGCCCGACGGTGCGCCGCGATCCTGGGGTTCATGGGCGACCGACCACATGACCAGTTCTCCGACAGGTTCGTCCGCACAGTGCAAGGCGCCTATCGCACTTTCGACCTCTTCTACGCGGCCCCCTTTTGTAGCAGCGAAGCAGGCCTCGACGCGACGACCGGATCGTAGGTGGGCGGGCGATATCGCGGCTTGCCTTACGATCTGGGAAGACCGCGCGCCGTGCGCGCGTCGATCAAGGGAGGGTCCGGGATGCGCGTGCAACTGACTCGGTTGGGAGTGCTCGCCGTGACAGTCATGTCGTCGCGGGCCACGTGGCTCGTGCTGATCATCGCGTACGTCGTGACATTGCTCGTCGTGCTCGGGCCCGTGTTGTTCGCTCCGATCGGCGCTGACGACGCCTATTGGGTGCTTCATGTCGGGCCGAAGACCGGCGGGTCGTATTGGGAGGCGTTCTGGGGCCCGGTCGAGAACGCGTTCTCGTTCACCGGCCAGCCGCGGACGACGGCGCTCGCCACATCGGAGCGTCAGGTGGTTGCGATGCTCGCAATGGATGTCGCGACGTTGTTCGCGATTCCCCCGGCCGTTGTCTGGGCGCTCATCAAGATAGTGCTCGTCAGCTTCACCTTCGTCGCGGTGGCCGTATTCCTGCGCGTGTGGCAGTATCGCGACGCCACCGGTGCCGTCCGCGGGTTCTCGCCGTCGACGATCGCGTTCGTCGTCATCCTGCTCCCCGCAGCGTTTGCGATCGGTGCGAAAGCTCAGATGGAGTTCTCGCTCAATGGCTGGATGGTCTACCCCACTCTTGCCTACGGGCCGATCATCGTGTTCTTGATTGCGGCTTCAGTCGCGATGCTCCTGGCGCGAGCGTTGTTGCGCAACTTCCGCGTCTGGATAGCACCGACGATCATCGGGTTCGTCGTCCTGGCTCTTGTCGCAAACATCTCGTATGAGCTCATCGCTCTCGTCGTGCCAGTCGTGGTCGCGTCGGTTCTCCTCCAGCCGCTGCCGGAGGCACCCACGAGTTGGCGACGCTGGCGTCCGCGCCTGACCGTCGCGCTCGCACTCGGCGTACCCTTCACGCTGGTGTTTCTCGCCATCCGGTGGCGCATCTCCCAACTCCCGTGCCAACTCGATGGCTCGTGCTACGGCGGCACCCTCGTCGAAGTCAGCCTCAAGACGATTGCCAAGAACTTCCTCGGCGCGCTGCCGGGTCGTAACGGCGCCTTCGTCGAAGAGGCCGCGCTACGCATCGGGAGCTGGCTCCCAGTGGCGACCAGCGCAACGATCGGTCTCGGAGTGTTGCTCGCACTCCTCGCCGCGCTGCTGTGGTCAGTGTGGCGTCTTCGCCATCCCGGTACGGACGCCGTCGAGCTGTCAGACGCCGCCCGCGGTCCACTCACGATCATTCCGGTCCTCGCCTTGATCGGCCTCGGCGGGACGGTGATTACAGGGATCTCAGCGAACGCCGTGATCCAGGTGAGCGGGATGGTGTCGTACCGTTCGGGGGTCCTCATCTGGACGGCGGTCGCGCTCAGCGGGGTGCTACTCGTGCGAGCTTTCACGCTCTTGCACGGTCGAAAGCGAGTCTTGGGTGACGTGGCCCTGGTGGGTGGCCTTGTTGTTGTCGTCGCAGCGGTCGGACTCTACTTCCCGCGGAATGTCTCATCTGCCCAGTTGTACCGGTCACACATTAAGACCCAGGCGATGGACGCGATCCAGTGGCAGGTGGCACTGGGGGATCGCACGCGTGGCGCTGACGCGCGGCGCTGCGAGACCATCGAGCGCATGCTCGAGTCGTACGGCGAGTATGTCCCGCGCGTCGAACGGATCGCGATCAACACCTACCGCGCGTACGAGCACTATCACGGCGAGCACTACTGCTCTACTGGCTTCGGGCTCGAAGATCCGAACGCTGAGTCGGAGAGCTAGAGCTTGATTGCACGAGGGTGCTTCGTCTTCCCTCGTGAGTCGAAGAAGAGCGACGACGCTTCGGCGAGTGCCTCGAGGTCGTACTCGCGATGCGCTTGAATGACGACCACGATGTCGGCGGACCGAACGGCTTCGTCCAGGTCAGGAACGCTCTCGAGCCGGGCGCCTTCGAGATCCCAGGCCGCCACTCGAGGATCGTGGTACTGCACTTCGGCGCCCTTCTCGCGAAACAACTCGGCAGCCGGTCGGGCGGGGGAGACCCGCTGGTCGGCGATGTCCGCCTTGTACGTGACCCCGAGCAGAAGAACGGTCGAGCCATTCAGTGGCTTCGCGACTGAGTTGAGCGCGTCCTGCACCCGATCGACCAGGTACGCCGGCATCGAATCGTTGATGCTCTCCGCGAGTTCCACGAATCTGAACGGGTATCCGAGGCGACGCTGAACATGAAAGTTCAGATAGTTCGGGTCGATCGGGATGCAGTGGCCACCCACGCCAGGGCCAGGGAAGAAGGCCTGAAAGCCGAAAGGCTTGGTCGAAGCCGCGTTGATGACATCCCAGAGGTCGATACCGAGGTCGTGGCAGAAGCGCGCCATCTCGTTGACGAGCGCGATGTTAACGTGACGGTAGGTGTTTTCGAGGAGCTTCGCCATCTCCGCTTCGCGCGCACCGCGGGTGACGATCACTGTATCGACGAACTGCTCATAGAAGGCGCGCGCCGCCTCCGTCGATGCGGGAGTCACACCGCCGACGACCTTGGGGGTGTTTCGCAGGCCAAACGTCGGGTTCCCGGGGTCGATTCGTTCGGGCGAGTAGGCAAGATGAAATCCCGTGTCGAGACTGAGGCCAGACTGTTCGAGGAGGGGGAGAACGACTTCCTCGGTGGTGCCCGGGTAGGTCGTTGACTCCAGCACGACGAGAGTTCCGGGGGACAAGTGCGCGGCGACCGCCTCGGCGGCCGAGACGACAAACGCGAGGTCGGGAGCGTTCTTCTCGCCGAGCGGTGTCGGCACGCAGATCACCACGGCGTCAGCGTCCGCGATCACGGCCGGGTCGGGGGTTGCCCGGTATCCGGCGTGCAGCATTTCGCGGAGTGCGGCGTCAGAGATGTCGTCGACGTGGGACTCTCCGGCATTGAGACGCTCGACGGTCAGCGGATTCGCGTCAAGGCCGACGACGAGCAGGCCAGCTCGAGCAGCGCCCTGCGCGAGGGGAAGGCCGACATAGCCCTGCCCGACGACGACGAGCTTCATCGAATCCCTTTCCCGAACGCCACCTCTCGCGCGGCGCCCTCAGTACCCTACCGGCCCGGAGCACGTGAGTTCCTCTAGCATTTCGGTGCCTGGACACATCCCACATCCGCCTCGCAAAGGAACGCCCTTGATCCCCCGCCTGATCAGAATCGTCGCTCGGATGTCCATCGTGGAGCGGGTGACGATTGGCATGGTGATTGTGATGCCGCTCGTGCTGGGGGGAGCGCTGGCCGTTGCCGTGCTGCTGGGGTTTCGAGTTCTGGCCGCGGAGATCTTCCTCATCTACTACCTGGTGACTCTCCTTGTCGGCGTCATCGCTGTTTCAACGCGACTGCGGCGGTGGCGCCGATTCCGTCGCGAACAGGATTCGCTCACGGAAGCGAGCCTTCTCGCGGAACCGCTGAGCGACCTGCCCCTTTCGTGGCTGGGAATGACAGCAGGGCAACTCGACCGCGCGCGCGTCGTCCGCGCCAGCGCTGCGCTCCCGGCTGCATCGATCTTCGCGTTCGGCGCTCGAAGCCGGTCGACGTGGATCCGTGAGGTGTACGCGCACTCGGCAACTCGGGGCCGCCTCGGCTTCGCCGAATTGATGGCGGCCGTGAGAGCGGGTCAGCAAGATCCGAGCATCGCCGCGCTCAGCATCGGGCGCCCCGATCCCGCTCTCCTTCTTTCTCTCGCGCGGCTGCTCATGTCGCAGGCGAGAACACTCGAAGACCTGCAGGTCGCCTACGGCTTCGTGGAGTACCTCGGAAAGCTGGCTCCGCTCTCCAACCTCTCCCAAGCGAATCAGGTCATGCTCGCCGAGCGCCTCATCCTCAGTGGTCGCGCCGACCTCGGGCGACCACTCGTCGAGCGCTGGTCGTCCGACGGACTCGTCGAATCGATGCTTGCGGCCGACATCCTCAACCCCATCAACGGCGGGGACGAAGGCGTGTGGCTGGCGGCCTTCAACACCGTTCATCACGTCTATGGTCTCGAGCCAGTGACCCTCAGGGAGGCGGGAAGCACGCCGTACGACCGACTCGACGCGACGGTGCCCGACCGGATCGAGAGTGGGCCGCTCGTGTCCATCGTCATGTCCGCATTCCGTCCCCATGAGGGCTTGTTCACCGCCATCCGGTCTTTGTTGGCACAGACCTGGCGGAACTGGGAACTGCTCGTCATGGATGACGGCTCGGGCCCCGCTTTCGACGCGGTTTTCGCGAAGGTGAAGAAGTTGGACCCGCGCATCCGAGTCATCCGGTCGGACGACAACCGCGGCACCTACGTGCGTCGCAATGAGGGCATCCTCGCCGCGCGGGGGGAGTTCGTGACGATGCACGACTCAGACGACTGGGCCCACCCGCGCCGGATCGAGATCCAGGCTCGGCACTTGTTGGCGCATCCGGAGGCGTTGGCCAACACCAGCGCGTCCCTGAGGATGTCGGAGGATTTGATGTTCGTGCAGCCGCGCGGTACAAAATTGCGGCTCACGGAGACATCGCTTCTCTTTAGAAGGGACATCGTGACCCGCCGCGTCGGCTTCTACGACTCGCTGCGTAAGGCGGCGGATAGCGAGTTCCGGCTCCGACTCGAGGCGGCCGTTGGCGTGCCGATACCGTTCCTCGAGGACGCGGGTCCCCTCTCCCTTGTGCGTTACTCCCGTGACTCGCTGAGCGGCACCGAACTCGGCGATGGCTGGATGCACCCCGCGCGTCTGACCTACCGGAGCGCCTATCGGCACTGGCATCGCAAGATCGTCGAGGGCGCAGCCGACGCCTACCTGGCCTACCCGCTGCACCAGCGCCCCTTTCCCGCGCACCGCCACCTTCTCGGTCTGCCTGCGGAACCGTGGTCGACTGACGTGCTGCTCGTTCTCGATGGCCGGGTGGGCGCGAATCCCGCCGGCCACCTCGATCGGGTCGTCCACGAGATCATCGCGGTGCTCGACGCGGGCCGAACGGTCACGTTGTTCCATATCGATTCGCTTGATGCCGATCGTTCGATCGGCGAACTCGACGAGAGCCTTCAGGCCCTCGTCAGCACAGGTACCGTTCGGTTTGCCATCCCGCAGGACCAGGTCCACGCCGCTATCGTGGTCGTCCGCGACGCTTCCGTACTGCAGGGGATTGCTTCCGAGGAGTCGGGTGTGACGACTGAACGGGTCGTCCTGGTCGAGGATGGGGTCTCCGGCCGCGACAGGTTCGGCGTCAACTTCACCTGGAGCGATGTCGATGAGGTGGCGCGCGCACGATTCGGACGCGAGCCCGAGCATATGCGCGTGCGGTCTTCGGTCGACCTGGTGCGCGTGCTCTTGGAGTCCATCGATGACGACCCGACGCGACGGTCCAATCCCGACGAACTGCGCCTCGACGGCGAGACGGAGGCCAGCACCTTCCCGCAGATGCCGGCCGGAGCCTCCGCAGTCGTCGAGCTTGTCGGTGAACTCGGCGAGTGTCCCGCTGTCGCGGTCTTCGGGGCAGGTGACACCGCGTCATGGATCGCCGCGGCGTCGCGTCTGACCGGCACGAGGATCGACCTGCACGCGATCGAGGATGACCCCGTGCGCGCTGATGCAGTGCGGAGCCAGCTCGCGGACGTCGTCGACGCCGCCATTGGGACGGTCAGAGTCGCGCCCGTCATTGGCCGCGGAGTGACCCGCTGGTATGACCCGGACGCGTGGTCGGACCTTTCCGGAATCGACCTCGCGGTGGTGCGGTGCGGAGGGGCGGGAGATGTTCCCGCGGTCTCCGCCTTCGCGCGGCTTCGCGGCTCGCTCGGGCCGGGTGCCCATCTCGTCCTTGAGGACACCGCCGGTGACGGTTTGGAGGTCATCCGGGTGTGGCTCGCTGACGATATCGAGGGCGTGCTCGAGGTTGTACGTACCGTGGAGCGCACAACCATATTCCGGTACCGCCATCCCGTGGGACCCGGCAGAAACCCCTATCGCGAGGCGAGCTGACGTAGACGGGTTGCGACCCGGGGCACATGCCGTTCGAGGAAACCTACGAGGCGGCTCGGAATACTCGGGCTCGGCGGCTGAAGGTTACCGGCGCGCTCACGCGCATCGGCCGTCTCTCGCCACCGCGCGCGGAGCTGGGCATCGTCGACCGGGGTGGCGGCGAGGTTGGCGGCCCGACGCAGGGATTCGGGCGTGAGTTCGGATACCGTCAGGAGCCGTGGCGCGAACCCGGCAACCTCCGCCAGCTCCCACCCGTCCGGCTCACCTACCGCGATCGCGACGTCCCAGATGCGGTGCCCCCGTGCTGAGAGGACCGGGTCGCGACCTGCGCTCCCGATCACGGTGAGGCGCACACCCTCGATGCCAGAGACGATCGCCGACTTGGCGCCCGCCACCACGATGCGTGGTGTCTCATCGTCACGTACGAGACTGTCCGCGAACACGTCGACGGCATCCGCTCCGGCGTGCAAGTACCGGTACACCAGCGCGGGGTAGTCCGGGTGGCGCCGACGCAGCAGCCGCTCATGCCGCGCTCGTAGCTTCACGCGCTGCGGTGGGGAAAAGCTTTGCCCCGCCTGGTGAAAGACGAGCGCGCGATGCGCGAGCACTGACAGCACGCCGTGTCTGCGCATGCGCAGACAGAAGTCGTTCTCCTCCCCGTAACCCGGGGCGAAAGCGTCGTCGAAAAGACCGAACCGTTCGATGAGGTCGCCGCGGACCAGAAAGCAGAAGCCCATGGCGACCGGTACGACGCTGAATCGCGGCAAGCGTTCGCGTAGCGCGGCGTGCACTTCGGCGGTGCGTTCCGGAGTGCGAGGACGGTCGGGATCGCGCTGCCGGAATGGCAGGCTCGCTATCGTCGCGTTGTCGCTCCGCGGGCAGACGATCCCGTGCTCAGGCGCGGCTGCAAGAACGCCCGCCAGTTCGTCGAGCCAACCTGCAGTCGGAACCGCGTCGCTGTTGAGGAGCAGGATGTCACGCCCGGGCGGGGCAAGTTCTGTCGCTGCTCGATTGCAGGTCCCGACGAACCCGAGGTTGCGTGCGTTGCGGGCGTAGGAGAACCCGGGACGTTCGGCGACGAGTGCGACAAGATCCGACTCGATGCCATCGGCGTCCGGGCCGCAGTCGTTGACGAACAGCACGGAGTCGATCGTCGTGTCCACCGTTTCAACGAGGGCGTCGGCACACCGGCGGAGTTCCGCTCGTGCCCCGTAGACGGGGACGACGACAAGGATCGGGCGCCGTGACGCCGTCACGAGCGCCGGAGGCGACGCCGAATCGCGGCGACCGGGTTCCGCAGGAAGTTGCGTCCGCGCGCCAGCAGCCTGCTCCAGAGGTAGGACATGGTGATCGAGTTCCCGGGGTTGTTGGCGATCAGCGCCGGCAGTCCGAACCAGAACTGTGCCACGTGTGGAAGACGGTAGACCGCAGTCGAGGCGGCCACGTCCTTGAGAAGTTCGATTGCCCGTTGATTGCCGTGCTGGCCGCCCTGCGTCGCCTTCGCGGACGCCGCCGCTGCGAGCGAGTGTTGCGCGACCAGCTCCGGCTTCTCGGCATACCGAGCGAGCTGGTCCGCCAGCGTCGCGATGTCGTCGCCGTCGAACAGATAGCCGTTGGTGCCGGGTTCTACCAGCTCAGTGCTCCCACCGGCGCGTGTTGCGAGGACGGGCTTACCCAAAGTGAGGTACTCGAGAGTTGTGCGCCCGAAAGCCTCGTTGTTGGATGGGGTAACGCAGATGTCGGCCGCGGCGACATAGGGGAAGGGGTTCGACTGCTCTCCGGCGAAAGTCACGTGATCCTCGACGCCATGGGCGCGCGCGCGACGAAGCAGCTTGAGGTCGTGATCGATCTCCATCTTGGCCCCGACGAAGCAGACGCTTGCAGTGACCCCTCTCAGCTTTAGCTCGCCGATTGCGTTGACGACGCGCCACTGTCCTTTGGACGGGGCGAGCCGTCCGACGACGGTGATCTTGAGGCCGGGGTCGGCCTGAGGGAAGGGGACGACGTCCGGGGTCGCGGCCGCCTTGTCGGGGAGGTCGGGCACGTCGAGCTGCGGGTAGGTGACGAAGATCTTGGATTCCGGCACGTAGGCGCTGATGTGCGTGCGGATCGCCTTCGAGTTAGTGAACACGGCCTCGGATAGCAGCCCGATGTCCTGGAAGGTCTCGGCCCTCCCGTGCTGAAAGTGCAGGCCATGGTCGAGGTCGCCGTACTCGCGCACGAACCAGACGTGCGGGATGCCGAGCGTTTTCGCAGCGAACGCACCCCACGGGGCAACGAGAGTGTTAGTCACGACCAGGTCGGGTGGGCGCTTGCCCATCACTCGTACGATTTCAGCCGTCGCGGCATAGTCATCGCGCGCGAAGTAGGCGAGTTCGGCCGGGCGCGGGTTCTTGAGGGTGATCGCCCACCCCCGGAACCTGAAGGAGGCGTATTTCCACCCGCGTTGTTCGAGTGCGACGACGAACTGCCCGTGCGGTGCCTTCGTGATGAAGAACGGCTCGAAGTCGGGGTCGCTGGACTGCCAGTCCTCGACGAGCTTGATCATCGACCGTTCGGCCCCGCCCAGATGGTCGGGCGCCGAGCTGTGGTTGACGAAGTAGACCAGCACGAGTGAGTACCCTATCGGCCCGGACGGCGCGAAGACTCAATGCCTGGTACGTAGACTTGCCGGGTTGCCTCGACCCGGAAGCCCACTATGACCTACGCCAGGGACTTGTTCGCGACGCGCGAGCTGCTCGGCAATCTCGTGCAGCGCGAGGTCAAAGGTAAGTATCGTCGGACAGTTCTTGGTCAGCTCTGGTCGCTGCTCAACCCTCTCGCGACCATGGCGGTCTATACGGTCGTCTTTTCGTTCATCTTCCGCGCACGCCCTGCTGTCGGCGACCCCTCTGGGCTCGACATCTACCCACTCTGGCTGCTTTCCGGGCTGCTCGCCTGGACGTACTTCACGCGGGTGGTGACCGGCGGGCTCAGCTCAATCGTGTCCAACGCCGGGCTTATCAAGAAGGTCTACTTCCCCCGCGCTCACCTGCCCTTCGCGGTAACGCTCTCGACGGGCTTCACGTGGCTGCTCGAACTCGGCGTTCTCGTGATCGTCCTGTGGGTCTTCGGAGGGTTCCCCATCCCTTGGATCCCGCTACTGGCGCTGTTCATGGTGTTGCTTGCGCTCTTCGCGACCGGGCTTGCGATGCTGCTCGCGATTCTCAACGTGCACTTCCGTGACACGCAGCACTTCACCGCAATCGTCATGCAGATGTGGTTCTACCTCACCCCGGTGATCTACCCGGTCGATCTCGTCGAGCAGGCAGCTCGTGACTCGGGCGAATGGATCATCACGCTCTACCGCCTCAATCCACTTGAGCGGTTCGTCGCGGTCTTCCGCGATCTCCTCTACGACAACAACTGGCCGCCGATAGAGGATGCGCTCGTGTGCGCTGCATGGGGCCTCGGCGCGTTCGCGATCGGGTACATCGTGTTCGTACGCAACGAGAAGAGATTGGCGGAGCTGTTGTGACCGATCCTGTGGTCGTCGTCGACGGCGTCTCTAAACGGTTCCGCCTCTACAAGGAACGGAACTCATCGCTCAAGAGCGCCTTCATGCGGGGCCGCGCTTCAATCTACGAGGAGTTCTGGGCGGTGCGTGACGTGTCGTTCGAGGTGCCGCGCGGCACGACCCTGGCGTTGATCGGGCGGAACGGTTCCGGCAAGTCGACGCTTCTCAAGACGCTCGCCCGCATCCTTCACCCGGACGAGGGCACGATCACGATCAACGGGCGCGTCGCGTCGTTGCTTGAGGTGGGATCAGGGTTTCACCCGGAGCTCTCCGGCCGCGAGAACATCTATCTCAACGGCTCAATCCTCGGCATGTCGCGCAAGGAAATCGACCGTCGCTTCGATGAGATCGTCGACTTCAGTGAGGTGCGCAAGTTCATCGACCAGCCGGTGAAGAACTACTCCTCGGGGATGTACGTTCGGCTGGGCTTTTCGGTGGCGGTGCACGTCAGCCCTGACATCTTGATCGTCGACGAAGTGCTCGCCGTGGGCGACCAAGCCTTCAAGACCAAGTCGAAGCGAAAGTTCGCGGAGTTCCAAAAGGAAGGCCGCACCATCATCCTGGTGTCACACTCCATGGCACAGGTTCGGGCACTCAGCGATCAGGTGGTTTGGCTCGACCAGGGCAGGGTGCGTAGCATCGGCGAAACCGAAAAGGTCGTGAGTGAGTATCTCGCCCACATCGGCGAAGTCGAGGATCTCGACGACGTGTGATTCGCGCGTGACCCTCTGCTCTTCTGGAAGGAAACCTTGAGCACCACCGCCCGGCTCGGCTCCGCCGCCTCCCGATCGCGGTGGAGTTCGCCCCTGCGTCACCCGTCGGCCCCCCTGGTCGCTTTCGTGGGGGTTCTGGTTCTGGCCTACGGCTTCGAGATATTCTCCTTCAACCTGACGCTCGATGAGGAGCTGTTTGGGGCCGGGTACCTCAACTCCGGGTCGTGGGTGGAGGAAGGGCGCTGGGCAATGGCGGCGCTGTCGCTGCTCATCCCGTCGCCGGTGACCCCCGTCGTGTCGACGGCGATCGGGGTTGTTCTGTCCGGCGCCGCATGGTGGCTGATCGCACGCCGGTTCCTGCTCCTGCCCGCCTGGCCGGCGGCTTTCGCGGCATCGCTTGCCGGCACCGTCCCGGTTGTCGCGTTCATCATGTCGTTCTCAACGATCGCCTACGGCGTGGGGGTCGGAAACCTGCTCCTGTTCGCCTTCGTCTGGGGGCTTCAGTCGCGATCCTGGATGGGACGCGCCGGAGGCGCCCTCGCCCTCGCTGCTGCCGTCGGTGTGTACGACCCGTTCGCCGCCGCCGGTGCTGCGCTCGTGATCGCGCTTGTGCTCAAGCATCCGAGTCTCCGCACCGTCCTGCTCGGGATCGCGTCGCTGGCCGGTGCGCTGCTGGCCTCTCGTCTCCTGGGCTGGGCGCTCCTCGCGGTCACCGGCCTCACACCGTCGGAGCACATTGTCGGGCGTGTCGACTTGGCCGGTCTCGCCGAAGAGCCGCTCGCGCGGACACGGGTGGCGATCTCGAACGTCTGGCACACGATCACTCTTTCGACCGACCTGTTCGGGTTGCACTCGCCGTGGCTTGCGATCGTCGTGACCATCCTGGGGACTGCCGCGATCGTGGGGGCGCTACGCGCCGGGCCCGCCCGTCGCCGGGTGCTGCGGATCGCCGCTCTACTCGGCCTCGCGCTCATCCCGGTGGTCGTCGAGATGCTCTCGCCGGACGGAGTCCGCTTGCGCGCGATGGTCTACGTTCCGGTCATCATCCTTGTCCTCTCCTGGGCAGCCGGACGCGGAATTCGCGCATTGCCGAGCTCCCGGGCGCGACTGTTCCGGCCGATCGTCGCAGTGCTCGTCGTTCTTGCGATCGTCGGGTCGTCGATGATCTCCAACCGGCTGTTCGCGAGCGCGGCGACCACCTATGCGCTCGATCAGCGCATCGCCTTCCTCATCTCCTTTGAGAAGGACCGTTTCGTCCCCAACACCCGCACAACACTCCCGCTCGTCGTCGGCGGCACGCATGACTGGCCCGGCACCGAACTACGGTTCCGGCGGGAGACCCTCGGGGCCTCCTTCTTCTCCCGCCCGTCCGACCGGTCGGTGCGCATCGTCGATTTCCTTCGCAGCGAGGGCATCTGGGTCCGAGTGGCGACACCGTCACAGACGGAAACCGGCAGGGAGACCCTGGAAGACATGCCTGTCTACCCGAACCCGGGGTGGGTAACCGTCGAAGACGGCATTCTTCTGGTGAAGTTCAGCGAGTAGTACGCGGGATCACGGCCAGCAGGTCGCGTACGACGTCGGCCAGCGGGCGACCAAGAGTCCCGTCCGTTGGGAGCGAGTACTCGCCGCGGCCCGATCGCTCGGCTTCGTCGATTGCCGCCACAATCGCGTCGCCGAGCACCATGGGATGGGCTTCGACGGCCCGCAGCCGAGGGTGCAGTCCTTCGCGAGTGTGTTCGAACTCGTTGGTGATTGCGATCGCACCCGCGATCGCGGCCTCAAGCGGAGGGTGGCTCGGGTGTGGGCTGGCCTGCAGGGAGAGCGCGACGTGGGTGTGGCTCAACAGATCGAAGTACTCGGTCCAGCTGAGGGTGCCGACGCTGCGCAACACGGCTCCGCCGGCGAGAGGCACATCTGGGTGTGCCTCGCCCGCCGAGATGAACTCGATCGCTGACGCGCGGTCGCCCAGGCGGATCGTGGCGTGCTCGAGTGCAGCGACCCCGAGGTCGAAGAGGTTTCGCGGTTTGCCCGGGCGGCCGTAGAAGAAAACGCGGGTGGGATCGGCGGGCGCGAGCGCCCTCGAAAACGTTGTCGGGTCGGGGCGCAGGCGCTCCATCGCGAGGATTGGCGCAAAAACGCGAGACTCGTCTATCGGGATGCCGACGCGATCGACGAGATACCGCCGAAGCGGAGTCGAATTGACGAGGAGGTGGAAGCCTGCTTCGTAGGTGTCACGAGCGACTGTCGACGGGGTCGACCACCCCGCGAAGCCGGGCTCGAAGTCTTGGACGAGGTAGATCACCCGGTCAGCCGAGATCCGACCGTCGTCCACTGCGACCTGTACAGGATGCGCTGTAGTCCAGTGAGTCACGAGCCAGAGGTCATCGGGGTTGAAGGTCGTCTCCGCCACTTCGACGCGCGTGACGACCGTTAGGGGGCGGCCGGCAGTGGCCATCTCACGTTCGATCCGAGCGCCGTCCGTGCGGCTGATGCGCTCGCTGAGCGTGACGAGCCGCAAGCCGACGCCCGTGCCGCCCGCGACGGCGTTCGCAACATCGAGCGCTGTGCTCACTCCCGCAAACAACCGTGTCGGGTCAAACTCGCTCAGCACGAGGTTGACGCGTACAGGCGCAGCCGCCCGGACGTCGATCGAGGCAAAGGCGAGAGCGGCTCCGCTCAATCGGCGGTGCACCCGTACCTCTGGCCGGGCACGCGACGCCTCGAGCGTCATCTGTGTGGTCTCAAGGCCCTGCCCGCCGGTGGCCGATCGAGCATGGTGGACGGCTGCGCGGAACGATGACGACGTCGCGAACAGTACGCAGAAGCGCACCAGATCGGTTGCGCCTCGGAGGGTTCGCGACATGCTCGAGCCTCCTGGGTGTTCTGGGTCCACGGGTGGCATTCAATCACGGGCTCAGATGTAGGCGAGGGCCGCCGAGTATCGCGCGCGCTCCTGTACTGTGCGGGTCGTGAGAGTTTCGGTGATCGGCTGCGGCTACCTCGGCGCCGTTCACGCGGCGTGCATGGCCGAACTCGGGCACGACGTCGTCGGTGTGGACCGGGATCGCGCCAGAGTCGCCCTCCTTGGCGTCGGCAAGGCCCCGTTCTTCGAGCCGCGGTTGCAGGAGCTGCTTGAGCAAGGCGTCGCGCACGGCCGACTGCGATTCACGACCGATATTGCGGAAGTTGCCGGCAGCGCCATTCACTTCATCGCCGTAGGAACGCCCGAAGAGGGTGTCGACCGCAGCGTCGACCTCTCGGCGGTCGATGCCGCGTTCGCTGAGCTCACCCCGCACCTGCGCCCCGGCGATGTCGTCGCGGGCAAGTCGACGGTGCCGATCGGCACCGCTGCCCGACTCGCACCGATGGTTGAGGCAGAAGGTGCCCGACTGGTGTGGAACCCGGAGTTCCTTCGTGAGGGCTTCGCCGTGCGGGACACGTTCGCACCGAACCGCGTGGTGTACGGAGTGCGCGACGGCGATGAACGTTCGGTGCGTCTCCTCGACCAGGCCTACGAGGGTCTGGACGGCGACGACATTCCGCGGATTGTCACGGACTATGCCACCGCCGAATTGGTCAAGGTCTCAGCCAACTCGTTCCTTGCCACCAAGATCTCGTTCATCAACGCGATGGCCGAGATCGCCGAGGCGACAGGTGCTGACGTCGTGCAGTTGTCGGAGGCGCTGGGCTACGACCCGCGCATTGGCCCCCGGTTCCTCAGCTCCGGAGTCGGCTTCGGCGGCGGCTGTCTGCCGAAGGACATCCGCGGGTTCATCGCATTCGCAGACGCAGCGGGCATCGGCGAGTCGCTCGGCTTCCTGCGCGAGGTCGAAGCGGTCAACGACCGTCGGCGAGCTCGTGTCGTCGCGCTCGCCGCCGACGCGTGCGGCGGGAGTCTTGTCGACCGTCGCATCGCCGTACTCGGTCTCGCGTTCAAACCCGACTCCGATGATGTGCGCGACTCGCCGGCGCTTCGCGTTGCGCAGGAGTTCGCAGCGCGCGGAGCCAGCGTCATCGCGACCGATCCCCACGCGATCGAAACGGCCCGTGCCCTCGCGCCCGAACTCACGTATGAGCCCGACGTGATCACCGCGGCCACCGGGGCCGAGCTCGTCGTGCTCCTCACCGACTGGCGGCTCTACCGCGGGCTGGACCCGGTCGCAGTGGCCGCGGTCGCCGACCGGCTCATCGTCATCGACGGTCGCAACTGCCTCGACGTCGACGCCTGGCGCGCCGCAGGCTGGGACTATCGGGCACCGGGTCGACCCGCCCGGAACGCGGACTAGGCTTCCAGGGTGCACGTCCGGCCTCTAGCGATCCCTGACGCGTTCGAGCTGACGCCGGTCACGCACACCGACGAGCGCGGGCTATTTCTGGAGATGTTCCGGAGCGACCGCCTATTCGAAGCGGTCGGTCACCTTATGACGCCAGCTCAGGTGAACCTGTCGGTCTCGCGCCGTGGAGTCCTGCGGGGCATCCACTTCGCGGACGTGCCACTCGGTCAGGCCAAGTACGTCACGGTGGCTGCCGGTCGGGTGATCGATTACATCGTAGATTTGCGAGTCGGGTCGCCGACGTTCGGTGCGTGGGATTCGGTCGTGCTCGATGACGTCGATCGTCGTGCCGTCTTCATCGCCGAAGGGCTCGGGCACGCGTTCCTGACCACCAGTGATGAGGCGACGGTGAGCTATCTCGTCTCCGACGTCTTCCGGCCGGCCCGTGAGCACGGGCTCGACCCGCTCGACCCCGAGATCGGTCTCGAGTTCCCTGCCGAGGCCGGGGAACTCGTCCTGTCGGAGAAGGACCGCGACGCCCCCTCGCTCGCGGAAGCGGTCGCCGCTGGAATCCTTCCGACTTGGGGACAGGCGCAATCCAGGTATTCCGACCTGAGGGAGAGTGCCCCCGAATGAAGGGGCTTATCCTGGCCGGCGGCTCTGGCACCCGACTCTGGCCGATCACCAAGGGCATCTCGAAGCAGCTGATGCCGATCTACGACAAGCCGATGATCTACTACCCGCTGTCGACGCTCATGCTGGCCGGCATCCGCGACATCCTGATCATCACGACGCCGGAGCACCGCGACCAGTTCGAGTCGCTTCTCGGTGACGGTACCGCGCTCGGCATCCGGCTCCAGTACGCAGTTCAGCCCTCGCCCGACGGACTCGCGCAGGCGTTCATCATCGGCGAGGAATTCGTCGGTGGCGACTCGGTGGCCCTCGTGCTCGGCGACAACATCTTCCACGGCGACGGGTTCTCGAGGGCTCTTCGCGAGCTCGGTGATCTCGACGGGGGTCTCGTTTTCGCGTACCAGGTCGCGGACCCGACTGCGTATGGCGTCGTCGAGTTCGACGCGGATTTCCGGGCGATCTCGATCGAGGAGAAGCCCGCCAACCCGAAGAGCCCCTACGCGATCCCCGGACTGTACTTCTACGACAACGACGTGCTCGAGATCGCGCGCGGCATCGCGCCGAGTGCCCGCGGCGAGCTGGAGATCTCGTCGGTCAACGAGCACTACCTCGAGGCCGGGCGGCTCCAGGTGCGCGTGCTTGACCGGGGCACCGCGTGGCTCGACACGGGAACGTTCGAGTCGATGATGCAGGCATCGGAGTACGTTCGCGTCATCGAAGACCGACAGGGCTACAAGATCGGCTGCCTCGAAGAGATCGCGTGGCGCGCCGGGTGGATCGACGACGCACAACTCGCGGCGCTCGCAGCCCCTCTGCTCAAGAGCGGCTACGGACGCTATCTCGAGGGTCTGCTGGACGCACCCCGCTGATCGGTCAGCGGCCGAGGCCGCGCACGAGGAGCGCGGAGCGGAGGGCGAGGCCGACAGTGATCACGACGCGCACGGGCCACAGCCACCACGCCGCGTACTTGCGGCGGATGAAACGGCGCGCGCTCGCGTGGTGGGCGCGCACCATGCGTGCAGACTCACTTCCGGTCGAGTGCGCGCCGGTGTGGAGCGCGGCCGCGGCGGGCTCGTAGATGTTGCGGTACCCGTGCTTGCCGAGTCGGTAGCCGAGGTCGACGTCTTCGAAGTACATGAAGTAGCCGTCATCGAAGCCGCCGATCGCGTCGAATGCCTCCCGGCGGACCAGCACGCACGAACCCGACAACCAGCCCGCGTCGCGCCTTTCACCCGCGACAGCAAGGTCGTCGAGGTACCGCCGGCTCCAGGGGTTCGTCGCCCAGAGGTTCGTGAAGAGTGCGTGGCCGATGCCGGTTCGTAGGGACGGCACTGACCGCGCGGACGGGTACGTCGAGCCGTCAGGGTTGTGGATCACCGGCCCGACCGAGCCGATCGTGTCATCACTGCGGCCTGTCGCGACGAGCCGATCCAGCGCCCCCGCGTCGAGCTCGACATCGGGATTGGCGATGAGGATCCACTCGACGCCATCGGGTAGGCGGTTGACGGCGGCGTTGACGGCGGCGCCGTATCCAGGGTTGGCAGCAATGGGCACGTAGTCGGCTCGGGCGCTCTCGGCGATCCCGGCGGCGTCGCCTTCGGCGGGGAGGTTGTCAGCGACCACGATCGCGACAGGCGCGGAGGTGGCTGCGGGCACGGACGCGAGGAAACCGGTCAGCACCGCGTCGGACCGGTAGGCCACGGTCACGATCCCGACGCGGACCTCTGAGGCGTCCGGGGACTCGTTCGAGGGCACGGGTCCGAATCCTATCGGCGTGGGCTCCACATATCCTGGCGGGGTGACCACCGCCGCTGCTCCGATGCGGTCTCCTACGGTGTCGGTCGCCCTGTGCACGCACAACGGTGCGGCGTACGTGGGCGAGCAGGTGCGCAGCATCCTCGCTCAACGTCCGGTTCCGATCGAGATCGTCGTCGGCGACGACGCGTCAAGCGATGACACTGTCGCCGTCGTCGAACGCACCGTAGCTGAGGCGAAGGCCGCCGATCCGACGCTCCGGGTCACGCTCACGATCCACCGCCGCGACGAGCCACTCGGCGTCGTCGGCAACTTCGCGGCGACCCTCGCCGCCTGCCGGGGGGATATCGTCGCCCTGAGCGACCAGGATGACGTCTGGGCATCCGACAAGCTCGCCCGGATCGTGCCGCGGTTCGCCGACGACCCCGATCTGCTTCTGGTGCACACCGACGCCCGCCTCGTCGACGGCGGTGGCGAGCCGCTCGGACTCACGCTGCTCGACGCCCTCGAGGCGACGCCCGGCGAGCGATCGGGGCTCGAGTGGGGGGACGCTTTCGGCGTTCTCATGCGGCGCAATCTCGTCACCGGAGCGACCGTCATCGTGCGGCGGTCGCTCGTCGATCGGGCCGCTCCGTTCCCGGCGACGTGGGTGCACGACGAGTGGCTCGCGGTGCTGGCCGCCGCGCTCGGCACCCTGCGGCTGGAGCCCGAGCAGCTCATCCACTACCGCCAACACGGTGCCAACGTGATCGGAGCCCGCCGCCCGACGATGGGCGAGAGGATGCGCAAACTGCGCGAGCCACGGGCCGAGCGCGCGTCGTGGCTCATCGAGCGGTCGCGCACGCTGGTCGAGCGTCTCGAATCGCTCGACGCGTCACCGCAGCGCCTCCGCGCGGCGCGCGGCAAGTTGGCGCACGAGACGGCCAGGTCGCGGCTGCCCCGGACGCGGATCGCCCGCCTGCCCGGGGTGCTCGCAGGGGCGGTCACCGGGCGCTATTCGCGGTACAGTCGGGGCCCGATCGACATCCTGCGCGACCTCGCGCAGCCGGCGGGCCACGATCGCGAAGGGGAGCAGGCATGACGCGCGTGCTGATCCTCACCGGGGACCCCATCGGTGAACGGATGGCCGGGCCCGCCATCCGGGTGTGGAACACTGCCCTCACCCTGCAGGCCGACGGTCACGACGTGCGGGTGGTCACGACGACCCGGGCGGAGCGGCCCGACGCGCCCTTCGATCTGTTCGCGGTGGCGCCGGGGGATGACCGCGCCTTCCGGCCGCACGAACGCTGGGCCGAGGTCGTGCTGTTCCAGGGCTATGGACTGAGCCAGCTCCCCTCCCTGAGGCGCAGCGACCGGTTCCTGGTCGCCGACGTGTACGACCCCATGCATCTCGAGATGCTCGAGCAGGGGCGAGAGCTGCCTGAGGCGACCTGGACTCTTCGCGTCGCTGCGGCACGCGACGCTCTCGACGACCAGCTGCGCCGCGCCGACCTGGTGCTGTGCGCCAGCGAGCGTCAGCGGCTGTTCTACCTCGGCCATCTCGCCGCCCTCGGCCGGATCAACCCGGCGACCTACCGTGACGACCCCGATCTGCGTGGACTGCTCGACCTCATGCCGTTCGGACTCGACCCGATACCCCCGACGCCCGGTTCGGCCCTGCGTGGCGTCATCCCGGGGTTCGACGCGGGCTCGAAGATCCTCATCTGGGGCGGCGGCGTCTACAGCTGGTTCGACCCGTTGTCGCTGATCCGCGCCGTTGCCGCCCTCTCGGCCGAGCGCGACGACGTGCGCCTGTTCTTCCTCGGAACGCGGCATCCGGGCGTCGAAGAGATGGGGATCGTGCGCGAATCCTTCGACCTCGCCCGCGAGCTCGGGGTCGAGGGCACGAGCGTCGTGTTCAACGACACCTGGGTGCCCTACGCCGACCGCGCCGCCTACCTGCTCGACGCCGATGCGGGAGTGAGCACCCACCACCTCCACGTCGAGACGACGTTCGCGTTCCGCACCCGCATCCTCGACTACCTCTGGGCGGGTCTGCCGATGGTGGTGACCGACGGTGACGGGTTCGCCGACCTCGTGCGTGACGAGCAGCTCGGGGTCGTCGTGCCCGGGAACGATGTCGCCGCCCTCACCGCGGCGCTCGCCGAGGTGCTAGACCCCGCCCGTGCAGCGGTCTACCGCGCCAACGTCTCCCGGGTGCGCGACGGCTTCGCCTGGCCCATCGTGTTGGGGCCCCTCCGTGCGTTCGTCGCCGACCCCCACCATGCAGCCGACTACGCGGGCGACCGGGGGGCAATGGGCACTGGATCGGAGCGCGACGGTCGACGGCTCTCCGGGCCGCTGCACGACGCACGAATGGCGTGGCACCACCTGCGGCATTCCGGGGTGCGCGACGTGCTCCGCCGCGTGCGGGGGCGCCTCGACCGTCGGGGCGGCTGACTGCCAGGTCTTTCCCGGGTGGGCGTCCGTACGCTCAACGGGTGGTGGGGCGACTTCGGGGTTACGTGACGTCGCCGCGAGCGCTCCTGCTCGCGCCGGTGTTCCTGTTCGCGACTCTTCTCGCCTGGGCACTCTCGTCGCCCGTCGGTTCGTCGCCCGACGAAGACTTCCACCTGGTCAGCATCTGGTGCGCGACGGGAGACGAAGCCGCCTGCATCCAGGAGGATGGTGCGACGGAGGCGACGGTTCCCGGCGCTCTGCTCGACGTCGCGTGCTACGCGTTCCACAGCGAGGTGAGCGGCGACTGCCAGGACGAGCTCGACCTCCGCGGCCAGCCCGATACGCAGACGGAACGCGGCAACTTCTACGGCGCGTATCCGCCCATCTTCTACGCGACGATGAGCCTCTTCGTGGGTCCGGACATCGAGGAGTCGGTGCTCGCGATGCGTGTGTTCGGGGCGCTGCTCTTCACGGCCCTCGCGACCGCACTGTTCTTGCTCTTGCCACCCGACCGCCGACCGAATCTGGTGTGGGCGTGGCTGGTCACGACCCTCCCCCTCGGGTTGTTCGTGCTGTCGTCCACCAACCCCAGTTCGTGGGCGATTGCCGGCGTCGGCTTCGGGTGGCTTGCGCTGGCAGGGTTCTTCGAGACGCGCGGTGTGCGCAAGATCGGCCTCGGGGTGCTGTTCGCACTGTCGGTCGTGATGGCGGCGGGCTCGCGCGGCGATGCCTCGCTGTATATGGTGATTGCGATCCTGGCGACCGTCGTGCTCCAGGGTCACCGCACCCGGCGGTTCGCTCTCGACGCGATTCTGCCCCTCGTCGCGGTTGTGGTCTGCGCTCTGATGTTCCGAGTGTCCCGCCCGACTGAGCATGTCACGCAAGGCATTACGCCAGACGAAGGAGCCTCGGCCCTCTCTCGCATCCTTCCGACCGTGTTCGATGTGCCCGGGCTGTGGATGGGCATGTTCGGCAACGGCTACGGCCTCGGCTGGCTGGACACGGCGATGCCGGCCGTGGTGGGGCTCGGATCGCTTGCCTGTTTCGTCGGTGCCGGGATCGTCGCTGTGTCTCGAGCGGACGTGCGCAAGTCGATCGTGCTCATCGGCGGCATCGTCGTGCTGTGGGCCCTTCCCACAGCCGTCCTGGTCGCGGCGGGCGAGTCGGTTGGCTCCAACGTTCAGCCGCGCTACCTGCTCCCGCTGCTGCTGTTGTTCGCTGGCGTGCTGTTCTGGGCGCCACGCGGCCAGAGCATCCGCTTCGGCCGCGCGCAGCGCATCGTCGTCGTCGTGACTCTCGCGATGGCCCACGCGATCGCGCTCCACCTCAATCTCTCGCGCTACGTCAACGGGTTCGATGACCTCGCCGCGAACCTCGACAGCGGTATCGAATGGTGGTGGGACGTTCCGGTGTCGCCGATGTCGGTGTGGGTCGTCGGGGCGCTCGCCTACGCGGGCCTCGTCGTCCTGCTCGTCGCCCGGGTCGGCTATGACGAGACTTCCGTCGCTGCGCCCACTGAACAGGCCCTCGAGTCGACCGACTCGAGCGGAGCGCGACAGTGACGAGACGCCGTCCGCCGGTGTTGGCGCTGCTCCCGGTACTCGCTCTCCTGACGCTCCTGGCCTGGGTGTTCGCCTCGCCGATCGGGGCTGGCCCCGACGACGACTACCACCTCACCAGCACCTGGTGCGTGGGTGCGACGGCCGACGAGACCTGTGCGCCGGTCGACGGAGAGGGGGGCGACCACGAGATCTCTGTCGAGCTGGCCGAGATCTCCTGCTTCGGCGGCGACGCGGAGCAGAGTGCCGCCTGTCAGGAAGCGATCTTCGACGGCGACATGACCGACGACACCGTCCTGTCCGACCGGGGCAACTTCTACGGCGAGTACCCCCCGTTCTACTACGCCGTGATGAGCGTGTTCACGAGCGAGGATCTGCAGCTCTCCGCGCTGCTCATGCGGGTGTTCACCATCGTCATGTTCGTGGGCATCCTGACGGCGCTGTATCTCCTGCTCCCGGTCGCGCGGCGCCCCACGCTCGTCATCGGATGGCTTGTCACGACCATCCCGTTGGGTGTCTTCCTGCTCGCCTCCAACAATCCGAGCGCCTGGGCGACGATCGGCGTCGGAACGAGCTGGATTGCGCTGCTCGGCTACTTCGAGACGACCGGACGGCGTCGGGTCGCTCTGGGAGCGGTCTATGCGCTCGGGGTGGTGATGGCGGCGGGCAGCCGGGGGGACGCGGCGGTGTACGTGGGATTCGCGACAGCGCTGGTGCTCGTGTACGCGTTCCGGCCGCGTCGGCAGTTCTTCCGTGCTGCGGTTCTCCCGGTCGCGATGGCTTTCATTGCGTTGACCTTCCTGCTGACCTCGCGACAAGCGGGAGCTGGCGCCATCGGGTTCACGGACGCGCCAGGGGGCGGCGGTGCAGGAGACTCCACGTCGAACGTGCAGGGGCTCTCGGAGTTCGGGAGCCTCGCCTACAACGTCCTGAATGCGCCCTTCATCTGGGTGGGGTCATTGGGCGAATGGGGACTCGGCTGGCTCGACACGGCGATGCCCGCGATCGTCATCCTTCCGGCGATCGCCGCGTTCGTCATGGCCGGTTTCCTGGGGATGGGACGGCTCGGCCCGCGGAAGGCGGTCATGGTCGGGGCTGTCGTGCTGGTGCTGTGGGCGCTGCCCGTGTTCGTGCTCCAGCGAGGCGGAGACACCGTGGGCGAGATGCTGCAGCCGCGCTACCTGCTGCCGCTCATCGTTCTGCTCGGCGGTCTGCTTGCTCTGGACGCGCCTGCGGTGCGGTGGACCCGGGGTCAGGTGCGGCTCGTCGCTGTCGCGCTCACCGTCGCCCACACGGTCGCGCTCTACATCAACATCCGCCGCTACCTCACCGGCGCAGACGCGGGCGGACTGAGTCTCGACGTCGACCCCGAGTGGTGGTGGAACGCTCCCTTCTCGCCGATGTTCGTCTGGATCGTCGGCTCATTGGCCTACGCGGCGCTCATGGTCCTGGTCGTCACGCGGGTCCTCGCCCCAGAGCCGCACTCGCGTCCGGTGCGCCGCTAGGCTCGATGACCATGAGGCTCCTCGTCGCGATCCCTGCGCTCAACGAGGAGTCGGCAATTGGCGGGGTGCTCAAGTCGCTCGCGACGGTCCACTCGCTCGACGACGTCGTCGTGATCGACGACGGATCGCGCGACGCCACCGCTCGGCTTGCTCGCGAGGCCGGGGCGCACGTTCTCTCGCACGCGATCAACCTCGGCGTCGGCGCCGCCATGGGAACCGCCTTCAAGTACGCGTCCCGGAACGGCTACGACGCCGTCGTGCAGTTCGATGGGGACGGCCAGCACCGGCCCGAGCACATCCCCGACCTCGTGGCCGCGGTTGCACACTCCGACATCGTCATCGGGAGCCGCTACGCGCAGGGCGGAACCTTCAAGTCGTCGGCGGCCCGCCGCGGAGTGCAGCGTCTGATCGCGCGAGTCGCGTCCGCGTACGCGCGCACCAAGCTCACGGATGCCACGAGCGGCTTTCGGATCGCCGGCCCGCGCGCGCTCGCCGTCTTTGCGGAGCACTACCCCGTCGAGTGGCTCGGCGACACCGTCGAATCGATCGTGCTCGCCACCCGGCAGGGCCTCTCCGTCCGCGAGATCCCGGTGGAGATGAACGAGCGGGCAGGCGGCGTACCGTCGCAGTCGGTCGTCCGCGCCACGCTCTACACCGGCCGGATCCTCTTCATCCTGGGCCTCGCGAGCATCAGAAGCGTCCCCCCTGAGATCCGGGCGTTGCGGTTGAGGGACCAGAAGGCGGCCGCGTGACTCCTCAGATCCTCGCCATCGGCTTGGCGATTGTGTTGCTCGTCGTCGTCATCCTGTTGTTGCGTTCCTACGTTTTGCCCGAGAAGTACGCGGTCATCTGGCTGGGCGCCTCGGTCGTGGCGATCGTGCTTTCGGCGTGGCCCGGTCTGCTCGACGCGATCGCCTCGTTCTTCGGGATCGCGTCGTCGATCAACCTGTTGTTCGTCGGCGCGTTCTTCGTAGTGTTCCTGCTGCTCATGCAGGTGAGTCTCGAGCTCGCCCGCACTCGCGACGAACTGCGCAAAGTCGTGCAGAAGCTCGCGCTCGAAATCGAAAGGCGCCCGAAGGACGATGACTGAGAAACGGACGCGCCCGTCATTCGGCGCGCTCGCTGGCCGCCTTCGAGTGATCCACCTCGCACCGCTGCTCGCCTTCCTCGCGCTCGCGGCGTGGGCGTTCGCATCCCCCATCGGCGCAGGTCCCGACGACGACTACCACCTGGTCAGCACGTGGTGCTCAAGTGGCGGGGGTGTCGAGTGCGAGCCCGGCAACGAGGCGAACACCCGCATCCTTCCCGGTGAGTTCGAGAGCGTCACCTGCTACGCGCAGAACTCGGACTGGAGTGCCGTCTGCCAGGAGGAACTCTGGGCCGACGCCCCCGAGAGCTGGCAGACCGATCGCGGCAACTTCGGCGGGGAGTACCCACCCGTCTACTACGCCGCAATGCACGTCTTCGTGGGTGCCGACCTCCAGACCAGCGCCCTGGTGATGCGCCTCGTCAATGCCGCGATGTTCGTCGGCCTGGCGACTGCGCTCGCCGTGCTCCTGCCCGTCTGGCGTCGCCGCACGCTGCTCTGGGGCTGGCTGATCGCCCTGATCCCGCTCGGCATCTTCCTCATCCCGTCCAACAACCCGAGCGGGTGGGCCGTCATGGGCGTCGGCACGGCGTTCCTCGCGCTGCTCGGCTGGTTCGAGTCGACCGGTCGCCGCCGCTGGGCCCTCGGTGCGCTGTACGTCGTCGGCGTCCTCATGGCCGCGGGATCCCGGGGCGACGCCGCCGTCTATGTCGTCGGAGCGACCGCTACGGCATTCATCCTCACGGCCGCCCGAACCCGGCGGTGGGCGCTTTCCGCAATCCTGCCGGCGGTGGGTGTCATCATCGCCGTCGGTCTGTTCGTGACCGCGGGCCAGTCCGGCGTCGGCGCGATCGGCTTCACGAGTGACACGGGCGGCTCGGCTGCCGGCGAGGATGGGCAGGCTCCGCTGACAGGTCTTGCGCTCGCCGCCTACAACCTTCTGATGTTGCCGTTCCTCTGGACCGGAGTCTGGGGCACGTGGGGTCTCGGTTGGTTCGACACCCTCATGCCGGCAGTCGTGCCGTGGGCGGCCACCGCAGCGTTCATGGTCGTCGGGTTCGCGGGCTTGGGTCGACTCAACGGGCGCAAGGCCGTGGCGCTCGCGGGGGTGTTGCTCGTCTTGACGGTGTTGCCCGTCTATGTGCTGACCGTCGGGGGCGACCGCATCGGCGAGATGCTCCAGCCTCGCTACCTGCTGCCGCTCATCGTGCTGTTCGCGTTCCTGCTTGTCACCGAGCCTGACGATCGCCCGATCCGCTTCACCCGCACGCAGACCTTCGTCGTGCTCGGCACGCTCACCCTCGCGCACTTCGTCGCGCTGCACGTCAACATCCGTCGCTACATCACGGGCACCGACCAGCAGGGCCCGAATCTCGATGCGGGCGCGGAGTGGTGGTGGACGGGCTTGCCCGTCGGCCCGACCGCGGTGTGGGTTCTCGGCGCTCTCGCGTACGCCGGCCTGCTCGTGGTGCTCTGGCCGCAGCTGCGGCGACTTCAGTCGCCCGCGGCAGTGACCGAGGGGCGCGGCGCACCCTCGTAGAGCCGAGGCGTGCGGTTGATGGCCTGAATCGCTTCCGTGAAATCGACGCCGACGACATCCAGGTACCACTTCAGGTTCGGGTAGCGGGGGGTGTTTTCCTCCTCGACGAGGCGGAGAGCCTCCTCGCGGGTGATGTCGCCCTCGCGCACCTGGTTGCTGCGGAACGTATCGTGCTCGGTGAAGCCCGCGATCGTGTAGTACGCGTAGTTGTAGAACGCAGCCGTGCCGTCGCCGATACGCCACGTGGTCTGCGTGTCGGGTGCGCGCTCCCAGTCGTACTCGCTGTCGAGGGTGTCTTCGATCTGCTTCTCGTCCCAGCGCCAGTAGTCGAAGATGTGGAAGTAGTCCGACTTGGTGGTGAAGCTGCGGTAGTACTCCCCGGCGAGGGTGTCGGGAATCGAGCGGTTGAAGTAGCCGGGGCTCTGCAGCATCGCCTTGAATCGCAGACGCTGGTAGCGCAGCTGCTTCATCGCGCCGTGGCTGTAGACCCGCTCTTCGGCGAAGTCGGGCGGCACCCCGAGGAAGCCGGCCTTGAAGTGGGTGACTTCGAGCGGGTTAATACCCCAGAGGTTGAGAGTGACACCGGTCTGCCGCTTGAGCGTCTCGATGTGGCGGAAGAAGTGTTTGTCGCCCGCGGTGAGCACACTCAGCATCCCGAGATGGGGCGATTTCAGCCACGCGTTGAGGTTGCGGCGGATGTAGTCGCGCTTCTTGGTGATGTCGGCGGCTACGATGATGTTCTCGACACCGAGCTTCGACGACATGCGGCTGACGTTGCGGCGGCCGAGGTCGGTGACCATGCCCCAGTCGTAGGTGTACGTGACCGGGCGGAG
>CAZCEE010000002.1:0-36523 GCA_964497165.1 uncultured Schumannella sp.
GGACTTCCGCCTGCACATCGGCGGCACCGAGAGCAACGTCGCCATCGGGGTTGCCCGTCTTGGTCGACCGTCGGTGTGGATGGGCCGGGTCGGCGACGACGGGGTCGGGCGCCGCGTGCTGCGCGAGCTTCGCGCCGAGGGCGTTTCGGTCGTCTCGGTGGTCGACGAGTCGGCACGAACCGGGCTGATGCTCAAGGAGTCGCCGACGTCGGGCACCACCCGGGTGTCGTACTACCGCGCGGCAAGCGCTGGCAGTCGCCTGACCATCGACGACCTCGACTTCGACCTCATCGCATCCGCGGGCGTGCTGCACGTGACCGGCATCACCCTCGCGCTGTCGGACTCCGCCGAGCAGGCGGTGTTCGCCGCCATCGGCGCGGCCTTCGCCGCGGGAGTTCCCGTCTCGTTCGACGTGAATCACCGCCCTTCGCTGTGGGGTGACCGCGACCCCCGTCCGGTGTATCGGCGGGTGGCCGAACGGTCAACGATCGTGTTCGCGGGACCCGAGGAGGCCGAACTGCTGGTCGGCCCCGGCTCCCCCGAGTCGATGGCGGCGTCGATCGCCGACCTCGGACCCCGGCAGGCGATCGTCAAACTCGGCGAAGACGGCTGCGTCGCCTCGATCGACGGGGAGACGCTCGCCGCGCCCGCCGAACCGATCACCCCCGTCGACACGGTGGGAGCTGGGGATGCCTTCGTCGCCGGCTACCTCGTGGCGCTGCTCGACGGGCTCGCTCCGGCCGACCGCCTGCGCCAGGGCGCTCGGTGCGGAGCCTTCGCCTGCCTCGGCCCCGGCGACTGGGAGAGCCTGCCGCGCCGCGCGGATCTCGACTCATTCGGCTCGGGCGACCCCGTCATCCGCTGAGTTCGTCCCAGAGCGCTTCGGGGATGGATCGCGCGTAGCGTTCCACTCCGCTGGCGACCTCCGCGCCATCGCGCGCTCCCAGCACCGCCGAGACCACCGCCGGATGCCGCAACGGAAACTGCACCGCAGCATCCGGAAGCGTGACCCCGTGCCGCTCGCACGCCGCCGCGATTTCACGCGCTCGCTGGATGAGGTCGCCGGGTGCGTCACGGTACTCGTAGATCGCGTCGTCAGGCACCTCGGCCCGGGCGAGCAGCCCCGAGTTGTAGACGCCGGCCGCGACGACGCCCACGCCGCGCTCTTCGGCCGCCGGCAGCAGATCGTCGAGGGCCGATTGGTCAAGCAGGGTGTAGCGGCCGGCGATCATCGCGACGTCGATGTCGCACCGTCGCACGAACTCCGCGAGCATCGCCGACTGAATCATGCCGACACCGATCGCGCGGGTGACACCTTGCTCGCGCAGTTCGATCAGGGCGTCGATGCCCGTGGTCGAGGCCGCATCCCAGTGTTGGTCGGGGTCGTGCACGTACAGGATGTCGACGCGGTCCAGCCCGAGTCGTTCGAGGCTCCCCTCGACCGACTGCAGGATGCCGTCTCGGCTGAAATCCCACCGACGCGTGAAGGCGGCGGGCACCTGGAAGAACTCGGCGTCGTCCAACTCGTGGGCACGCTCGGGGGTCGGCACGAGCAGCCTGCCGACCTTCGTCGAGATCACGTACTCGTCCCGCGGGCGGTCGCGCAACGCGGCGCCGAGGCGGCGCTCCGCCAGACCGAGGCCGTAGTGCGGCGCGGTATCGAAGTGCCGCACTCCCCCGTTCCACGCCGCGTCGACGGCATCCCGGGTCGCCTCGTCAGTCGTCTCACGGAAGAGGTTGCCGAACGCCGACGTGCCCAGGCCGATCTCGGTGAGCACGGTGCCGGTTCGAAGCGTTCGGGTTCGGATGAGAGTCCTCCTAGTCCAGGTGCCAGGCCTCGTCGAGCTGTTGCCAGTTCGGCGCCGACGAGTCGGGCTCGAACGGCAACTGGCAGGGGGCGGTGCGCGCCCACCACTCCTGAGTCACGGGATCCTGAGCCATGCGCGCCTGGTCGGCCTCGTAGTCGTCGCCGACGTACTCGTAATACCCGAACAGCACGTCGCCCCGCACGAAGATCGTGAAGTTGCGGATGCCGCAGGCGGTGATCGTCGCCTCCACGCCCGGCCAGACGGCGGCGTGCAGAGCGAGGTACTCCTCGCGCAGCTCGGGGCGCAGCCGGCACGCCATCCCGAAGCGCTGGGTCATTCCTTGGTGGCTCCCGCCAACAATCCGCTCACCAGGAATCGCTGCGAGAACAGGAAGATGACGAGCACGGGGGCGACGGCGATGAGCGTCGCGAGCGCGAGCTGGGGAAGGCTGATCGTGCTTGAGGCGACGGTGGTCGGATTGAACAGCGGGATGTTCGAGATCAGTTCCGCCAGACCGACCTGCACGGGCATCTTCCTCGACCCCGGCTCCATGACGAAGGGCAGGAAGTAGTTGTTCCAGTTCGTGACGAAGTTGAAGAAGCCCACAAGCGCGATGACGGGAGTGGCGAGCGGCATCGCGATTCGCCAGAAGACCTTGAACTCGCCGGCGCCGTCGATGCGGGCGGCGTCGAGGAGGTCGCGCGAGACGCTCGTCGAGAAGTAGATATACGCCAAGTAGACGCCGAACGGGAAGAACGAGAAGGGGAGGATCACCGCCAGCGGCGACCCGATGAGGCGCACCACGCTGAGCTCGAGGAATATCGGCAGCACGAGCGCCGTGTTCGGGATGAGCATCACCATGAGCGTCGCGACGAGAAGCGGCCGGCGCAACCTGAAGTTGGTCATGGCGAGCGCGTAGCCGGCGGGGATGGTCACGATGAGGGTGAGCACCAACGCGGCGCCCGAGTACAGCACCGAGTTGCCGAGCCACGTCCAGATGATGCCGTCCTGGAACCCGACCAGCAAGTTCCAGTTCTCGGCGAGCTGTTCGAACGAGCCGAAGCTCAGGGGGTGCTCACCGTTGAGTCCGTTGAGTTGGGTGGTGCTCTTCGTCGGGGCGAGCAGGAGCCACACCAAGGGGAACACGAAGAACACCGCGAAGAAGACGATGATCGCGGCGGCGAGCACGCGGCCCACCCAGCGTCCGGGAGCGAACCCGGTGGGGTCGGCGAGCCTAGTCGCCCTCAAGGAATCAGTCGCGCTCAAAGAGTCCTCCTCGGAAGACGAAGACCGCGGCAAGTGCCATCGCCACGACAAGCAAGAGGATCGAGATCGCGGCAGAGCCGTTGAAGTCCCCCTGCGGGCCGAACGCGACGAGATACGCGAGCTGATTGAGGGAATAGTCCTTCGGCACCACGCCCCGGCTCGCCAGGCTGAGGATCTTGGGTTCCACGAACAGCTGGCTGCCGAAGGCGAGCGAGATGACGGTCATGTACGCGATCCACTTCCGCAACAGCGGGATCTGGATGTACCACGCGGTCTTGATGGGGCCGGCGCCGTCGATGCGGGCCGCCTCCATGATCTCCTGGGAGATGTTGTTGAGTGCGCCGAACATGATGATGATCCAGCCGCCGGCGCCCGTCCAGAACGCGATCACCGTGAAGATCACTGGAAGGTTGGTCTGGGCGACGGTCTGGGTGAAGTTCGTGAATCCGAACTGTTGCAGGACGACGGACACCGGGCTGACGAAGGGGTCGAGCAGGAAGAGCCAGAGCATGACGCCCGCCGAACCCGCGAACGCCCCCGGGATGTAGAACAGGAAGCGCGTGGTCGAAGAGAGCCACCTGACGCGCACGGAGTGGACGATGAGCGCGAGGATGACGACGAGCACGATCAGGGATACGACCCAGATCGCCACGAAGATCGCGACGCGCTGCACGGCCGGGAAGAACCGGAAGTCACCGAAGATCTTGACGAAGTTGTCGAGGCCCACGAACTGGCCGGCCTTGGTGAGCGAGAGGTACAAGGCGTAGACCATGGGCAGAACGCCGAAGACCAGAAGCAGTACTCCGTAGCCGCTGGAGAACAGATAGCCGATCAGTGTCTGCGCCCGGTTTCGGCTCCGCGGGCGCCGTGGTGTCAGTGTGAGAGATGGTGCTGTCGCTCTCTACTTGACCGTGTAGCCGTTGACTTGGGCGTCGTTCTCGTACTTGGTCTGCCACTCGTCGACGACCGACGCGATGGTGCCGCCCGACGCAAGCGCGGGAGCCACGATCTCGGCCCAGGCGGGCTCGGAGCTGAAGGCCAGCGTCGCTCCCCACCCTTGCCAGATGTTGCTGGCTGCCGTGGTGACGACGTCCTTGAACGTGTCCTCATTTGCCCAGTAGCCGTTGGAAGCCTGCACGTCCAGCCACTCGCTCGCGGTCGACTCGTAGGCCGGCAGGCCGGTGATCAGTTCGATGGAACGAGGGCCGCTCACCGCATACTGCAGGAAGGCGGCCACGGCGTCGAGGTTCTTCGAGTGGCTGGAGCCGTACCAGAAGCCGCCACCCACGTTGCCGGTGGCGACGTCCTCGCCCTCCCAGTGCAGCGGGTAGCCGGCACCCCAGGTGCCCGCCGGGGCGTCGAGGATGTCAGGGTTCTGGATGATCGCTCCGGTGAACCACGTCGGGCCGGGGATCCCGAGCACCTTGTCCTTGTACGCCGCGGGGAAGTCCGGGGTGAACAGTCCTTCGATCGCCAGGGTGCCGTTCGCGTACATGTGGTCCATGAGCTCGATCATGCGGGTCGCGTGGTCGTCCGAGAAGTCGGCCGAGAAGGTGTCCCCGTCGACCGTGTAGATCGGCGCCTGAGCGCTCCACATGTTGGTCAACACGGCGGTGAAGGGATCACCGATCGAGCCGAGGATGTATCCGGGGTGTTCGGCAGCGAGCTTGTCTCCGAGCGCCTGGTAGTCCTCCCAGGTCTCCGGGATCTCGTACCCGAACTCGTCGAACAAGGCCTTGTTGTACCAGAACACCACGGGCGCCAGGTTGTCGCGCACGCCGTAGACGTGGCCGTCGAACGTGACGGGGTCAAGCGCGTTCGCCGTGTAGCCGTCGAGCCACTCCTGGTCGAGAACACCCTGGTCGAGAGCTGCGGCGTATGCCTGAACGCCATTCTGCTCCTGGGCCGCCCAGGCGGCGTCGTTCACCTGCGTCGACCACACGACGTCGGGCCAGCCCTCGCCCGCCTGGTCGAAGAGCGAGACCTTGGTGTGGAACGAGTCGCTGCCGCCGGAGTTGCCGTCGTACGTCTCGATGTTGACGGGGATCTCGGGGTGATCCTCCTGGAAGGCTTCCACGATCGCCGTGCGGTCCGCATCGACCCAGATGGTGATCGGGCTGTCGGGCACCTGCTCGGGGGCAGGGAAGCCGTAGCTATCGTCTGTTCCGGCGCTGCCCGAGCAGCCGGCCGCGAGCAGTACGACCGTCGCTGCTGCGGCGGTCAGGCTCAACACGCGGGGGATGCGGTGGAAGCGGTGGGGCTGTGTTGACATGTCGCGTCCTTTTCTGTCGACGTCTTTGACGACTGCGCCGCCGAACCTGGCGGCTGTGCGGCCCATTAGATCATACATGTGATGAATGATGCAATCATGGCTTGGCGGCGCATGATCGGATGATCCCGACCCGGTCGCGCGCTCGGTCAGACCGAGACCCGACGCCCGGTCTCGTGCGAGGTGATCGCGGCGTGTGCGAGCTCGAGCGCGCGGCGCCCGGCGGAGGCGTGCACCGGGGGCTGCTCGCCGGCGCGGAGAGCCGCAAGTACCGCATCCACATGCCGGTCGAACGTGCCATGAAAGTCGCGCGCCTCGTCGTTGAAGTACCCAGCTCGCCAGACCTGGGCCGTCTCGTCGCCCGCGCGCTGGATGCTCAGCTCCCGCACGGTGTCGTGAATCATCAGACGACCTTCGGTGCCGTTGATCTCGACGAGTTGCGAGTCGGGATAGGCGTACGACGAGTCGTAGCTGCCGAGCATCGTGCCGACTGCGCGGTTGCGGAACTCGAGGGCGAGCGCAACAGTGCTCCAGTCGCCGTAGGTCGCATCCGTCATCTGCGCAGCGACCGACGAGATCGGGCCGACCAGGTGCTCGAGCATGTCGAACCCGTGGCACTGGGTCTCGATCAGGTTCGCGTGCCGCGAGGTTCCGTGATTCGCTTCGCCACCGAACCGCCAGGTCGCGAACACGGGAGTGCCGATGACGCCGTCCGTGATCGCAGCGCGAGCCCGCACGACCGGCTCGGCGTAGCGGTGGTTGAAGTTGATCGCGAAGAACAGACCCCGCTTCGCGGCTTCGACGAGCAGTGTGTCGGCCTCGCCGAGATCGAAGACCAGCGGCTTCTCGACGAGCAGGGGCACTCCGGCCTTCACAAGCCGCAGCGTCACCTCGAAGTGCTGCTCGTTGGGCAGGCAGACCGTGACCAGATCGGGCCGGGCCCGCTCGAGCATGACGTCGAGATCGGTGAACCCTTGAGTGCCGTAGGCGGCCGCGCGAGCTGCGGTGCGCTCGGCGTCGCGACCGAGCACGCCGACCAGCTCGGTGTCGGGCCGTCGGGAGAAGATCCGGGCGTGCTGCTCTCCCCATCCACCGGTTCCCACCACTGCGACTCGCATGTCGCCGATCCTAGGTGGGCCCCGGGGACGATCAGCTAGCTTGGGTCGCATGGATGCTCGCACCGCGATCGTCACCGGAGCAGCCCGCGGCATCGGGGCGGCGGTTGCCCGTCGTCTCGCCGCCGACGGATTCCAGGTCGGCGTGCTCGACCTCGACGCGGCCCACTGCGCCGAGGTCGTCGAGTCGATCGAGGCCGGCGGTGGTCGGGCGTTGGCCTTGGGCGCCGACGTCGCCGACGAAGACAGCGTCGCGGCGGCGGTCGCCCAGTGTGCGGCAGAGCTCGGACCGCCCGTGGTGCTCGTCAACAACGCCGGCATCCTGCGTGACGATCTGCTGTTCCGCATGACCGCCGACACCTGGGATGCCGTCATCAACGTGCACCTGCGCGGCGCCTTCCTGATGACCCGCGCCTGTCAGGCGTCCATGACGCAAGCGAAGTGGGGTCGCGTGGTCTCGATGTCGAGCATCTCGGGCCTCGGCAACCGCGGGCAGGCCAACTACTCCGCCGCAAAGGCGGGCATCGAGGGCTTCACCCGCACGGTCGCGATCGAACTCGGCCCGTTCGGCATCACCGCCAACGCGATCGCCCCCGGCTACATCAACACCGAGATGGTGCGCCAGACCGCCGAACGCATCGGACAGCCGCTCGACGAATTCATCGCCGCGATCGCCGCCGAGGTGCCGGTGCGCCGCATGGGGCAGCCCGACGACATCGCCGCCGCGGTCGCCTTCTTCGTGCGGGAGGATGCGGGCTTCGTCACCGGTCAGGTGCTGTATGTCTCGGGTGGCTTGGCGCACGCCTGATCACGTACGCCAAGCCGGGGCCTACCGGGAGGCCCCCTGCGCCGCGAGGCCGGCACCCTGACGTTCGAGCACCTCGAGGAACGCAGCCATCCACGGTCCGTTGTCGGGCCACGCCCGACCGGTGACGAGGTTGCCGTCGACGACCGCCCCGCCGTTCTCGAACACGCCGCCGCCCAGCTCGACGTCCACCGCGAGCGCCGGATAGGCCGACGACGTGCGGCCCTTCAACGTGCCCGCGGCGGCGAGCAGCAGCGGGCCGTGGCAGAGCGCGGCGACCGGGGCGCCCGCCTCCATGAAGTGGCGCACGATGCGCTTGGCGTCTTCGTCGTTGCGGATGTACTCGGGGGCGCGCCCGCCGGGAACGACGGCGGCCACGTATTCCGACGGGTCGACGTCGCGGAAGGCGATGTCGGCGTCCCACATGTGTCCGAGCTTCTCGGTGTAGGTGTCGAAGCCGTCGACGAAGTCGTGCACGACGAACTGGAGCTTCTTCTTCTCCGGTGCGGCGATGTGCACCTCGTATCCGGCCTCCTGCAACCGCTGAAGGGGATAGAAGACTTCGAGAGTCTCGGCAGCGTCACCGGTGAGGATGATGATCTTGGCCATGGGGAACGACCTCCTTGTCGGGATGCCGCGCCCTGCGCCATCCATGCGTGAATGCTCGTTCGGTGCCGAGTGCGCGGCAACGGCTGTTCCCACGATGTGCGAAAGGTCGCCGAATCCGCCCGCCGCTGCCGGGTCGGTGCGACGTAACATGGCCGCGTGACGACTGCGATGGAGCAGGAGGGCCGCTCGGGTGCGCAGTCGGTCGAGCGGGTACTCGGTGTGCTCGAAGCGATCGCGGCAACCCCGGCGGGGCTCGAGATCGGCGACATCGCCGACACGCTCGGCGTCAGCCCCTCGACCGCGTACCGGCTGGTCGGGGTTCTGCACAAGCAGGGGTACGTGCGTCGGCAAGCGCCGAGTCACCGCTACGTGCTCGGCCGCACCGTCGGACTGCTCGGGATCGCGCTGCAACAGCAGGTTCTCGCGACCCCGGCGGTGCAACAGGTACTGAACACCGCCCGCGATGAACTTCAGGCGCCGGTCTATCTGACCGCCTTCCAGGGTGGCGAGATCCTCGTCTCCCATATCGCCGACTCCCCGGATCACCCGCGCATCGGGCAGCTCCACGTCGGCTTCTCGGAGGCCAACCACGCGACCGCGTTCGGCAAGCTCATGCTCGCCTCGATGGACCCCGACGACCTCGACGACGCCCTCGAGAGCACGGAACGCCGAGCTCTGACGCGGCACAGCATCACCTCGACGTCGGGCATCCGTGGCGAGTTGGCCCGCGTTCGTCGGGAGCAACTCGCGATCGAGGTGGAGGAGTACATGCCCCTCCTCGCCTGCATCGCGGCACCGGTGCGGTCGGCACGCGGTTCGGCGATCGGCGCCGTGTCGGTGTCGGTCTCTGCCGACGAGTTCCGCTCGCGCGCCGATGAGCTCGCGCGCGTGGTGCGGCGCACGGCGTGGCACGTGGCATCCCAGCTGGATGCCGGCCAGCCTGCCTGATCAGGCGGCGCCCCAACGAATGGGATCCCGGTTACCACCCGTGCGTTTGGGTGTGCGCCGCCACGGCGTCGGCGATGCGATCGCCGATCTTGCGTTCTGAGCTGCCCGGGATGGAGGCCGCGGCGACCGCGAACGATTCAGCGAGCCCGGAACGGATGTCATCCACACGCGCTTCCGCTTCGTCGGTGGGAATCCGCAGCCGACGAGCGACGCCGAGGAACTCGGCCATCCCGATCCTGTCGATCTGGTACTCGTCGCCGATCTTCATCGCCGAGGCGAGCGGCTGCGTAGCCGGGTAGGCAAGGTGCGTGCCCAGGTCGTAGAGCGGGGCGAGTTCCGCGGTCTCGGCGCTCAGCAGGATGGAGTAGTTCTTGGCGTGCGCATCGGTGTTGGCGACGCCGACATTGAACACGAGCGCATCGAACAATCGTCGCTGACTGCGTCGGCGCCGCTCGAGATCGGCGAAGGTGTCGACGAGACGCGCCATCTGGGCCACACTGGGGCCGCCGTCGCTCTGATACTTGCGCGCGGGGGCGACCGACAACGCCTGGCAGAAGTCCTCCTGGTGCAGGCGGTGCCACCGCCCGTCGCGCACCACGCGGTCGTAGCGAGCGGTGACGAACACGTGATCGCCCCGCGTGGTCGTCAGCAACCCAGCATCAGCGACCTCGAGCCCCAACCGCCGAGCCGCCGTCATCGTGACGTACTCGTTGACGTGGTGTTCGACGTAGGGGGGCACGGCGGGCTTCAGGATGTGGGTCGTCGGGGTCGAACCCTGTGGAACACCCCATGCCCCTTTGGCGCTGCGGAACAGCGCGACCTTCGGCTGCGCGCCCGGCAAGCTCCAGCGACCCGAGAAACCGCGGGTGCCCCAGGTGTCGGCGTTGGCGATGAGGTCGTCGATGATCGTGGCGACGTCGTCGTCCGACAGCGGATCGATGTTGGCGCTCGGGCCGGCGTCGGAACCTGACTCGCCCGGGCGGAGGATCTGCACGGCGCCAGCGACGTCACGCCCGACGTGGGCGAGCAGCCGGAACGGGTTGGCTGCCGAAGTCTGGAACTCGCGAGATAGCTCGTCGAGGCGACCCGGGCTGTCGGTAAGCAGCCCCTGCAGGAAGGGAACCACCGCTCGCTGCGCATGCACCGACCGCGAAACGGGCATCGACAATGAGAGAGGCGTGGCATCCGATCGAGTTCGGTACTGGTCGTCGTAGCGGAACGTCGTGTTACCACTCGGAGTCTGATCGAGCGCGCCGATGAGCGTGCCGTCGAGGTACACGTCGAGAGTCGAAGGGGTCGCGCTCACAACCCGCTGACCTCACCTAGGTCGCGGTCGGCGAGTTCGACGCCGAGTCCGAGCACCGTGAGCACGTCGAAGACCCGGTCAAGACGAACCGTGGCCTTGCCGCCCTCGAACCGCACCACCCACTCGCGCGTCACCCCCGCGGCGTCGGCAAGCGCCTGTTGCGACAAACCGCGAGTCTCACGTCGCTCGCGCACAGCAGCGCCGAGTTCGAGCACCGTCCTCACGCGCATGATGACCCCTTCGTTTCGGCGTGCGCGTTCGCGCACACTTCCTAGTGTGATCGATCGCGCACAGAAAAGGAAGTGCGCGTTCGCGCACACGGGAACTCGCCGGGTCATGCGGCGGAGTGAGGCGTATCCTCGCCCGTATGTGCCGGAACATCCACGTTCTCCATAACTTCGAACCCGCGACGACCGACGACGAAGTGCACGCCGCCGCGCTGCAGTACGTGCGCAAGATCAGCGGCTCAACCAAGCCGTCGAAGGCGAACGCCGAAGCCTTCGAGCACGCGGTCTCCGAGATCGCGCACATCACGCGACACCTGCTCGAAGATCTCGTCACCGCCGCCCCGCCGAAGAGCCGCGAGGCCGAAGCGGCGAAGGGGCGGGAACGCTTCGAGAAGCGGATGTCGCGCGAAGTCGCCGCCCGCACCGCCTGAGTCAGGGGCTGGCGTCCCAAGCGCGAAACGACTGATCAGCTCGTCGGGCGCCGGGATGTCGAAGAACTCGCCGTACATCTCCTGCTCGTCGATCACGAACGGATGCGGAACCCCCCGCGCGATCGGATGCGTCGGGTCGACCGTTCAGACGACCTCGCGGTCGTGGTCGGAGCGCCACCGCAGGGTGCAACTGGTGCCCATGAGTTTCACGAAGATCTTCGACCAGTGGCCGGAGTGCAGCACCACGAGTCCCATGCCGGCGAGCACATGGCGGTGCACCCGGTCGACGACCTCGTCGGATACTTCGTCGTGGGCGATGTGGCCCCACCAGACGAGTACGTCGGTTTTGGTGAGGAGGTCGTTTTCTAGGCCGTGGTCGGGGCTGTCGAGGGTGGCGGTTGTGATGGTTGCGTCGGGGAGGTGCTGGAGGATCGCCTGCTGGATGTGCCGTGGATGCCATCGGGGTACCGCTGCGCGATCTCGGGTTCGTGCTGCTCGTGGCGGTTCTCGTTCCACACGACGACCCGCAGCGGCGTTCCCATGTGTTCAGGGTAGTTCGTGGGACGTGTGACGTTTTCGGATCCCACGCGCCGGTGTCGCGGGTTGACCCTCACACCGTGTCAGGCTCGAACGTGGTCTCCATCATGTACACCATCGGAGAGTTCGCCGCCCTGGGACGGGTGAGCGTGCGGATGCTGCGCCACTACGACGCGATCGGGCTGCTCGAGCCGGCTCGCGTCGAGCCGCGCACCGGCTACCGCTTCTACACGATCGACCAGCTGCCGTTGCTGCTGCGCATCGTGGAGTTGCGGGAGCTCGGCGTGGGGCTCGAGCGCATCCTCGTCCTCGGTCGCGCCGACGACCCGGATGCCGAGCTGCGGGCGGTACTCGACGAGCGCCGCCGCGAGCTCGAGACATCCGTCGCCGGCGACCGCGCGCGCATCGCCCGCATCGAGCGGCGCCTCCACCAACTGGAAGGAACCACCATGTCGGATGTCATCTACAAGCCGGTCGACCCGGTCACCGTCTACGCTGCCCAGGGCTTCGCGCCGGGGATGGGCCCCGAGAACGTCTCGCCGGTGATCGGCCCCCTCATCGGCGGACTCGACCAGTCGCTCGTCGCGGCAGGACGTCCCCTGATCGAGCCCGGCATCTTCTGGTACGAGGCCGCGGCCGACGACCGTGTCGCCGTGCACGTGTCCTACGTCGCCGAGGCGACCCCGGTTGCGGGTGACGGCTACGACGTCGTCGAGCTGCCGGGCATCCCCACCGCCGCAACGCTCCTGCACCGAGGAGACATGACCGGGTTGGGCGAAACGTGGGCGCGCCTGGCGGAGTCACTCGTCGCCGACGGGTACCGCATCGTCGGCTCCGCCCGCGAGGTGTACCTCAACGCCGACGGGCACGAGCCGGGGCCCGACTGGGTCACCGAACTGCAGGTGCCCGTCGAACGGGTCTGACGCCGCCGGGGCCCTCACTGACTAGCAGACCCTGACCCGCTCGTCGTGGTCATCGAGCACGAACGCCTCGATGACCACGGCGCGGTAGAGGCGGTGCCTGGCGGGTTGGCGCAGCTTCGACGGATCCCACTCCTCAAGACCGCGCTCGACCGATCGAGCGTTGTAGAGGTCGAACGCCTCGTCGAACGTCGCGTCGTCGACGAGGTCGGCATACGCCGAGACGTAGAGCGCGCTGCCCTCGCCCGGCGCTTTGCTCGAGTCGAAGATCACCAACGACACCCGGGGGCTCTCGGCGATGTTGCGCGAGTGTTGCGCGCCCGGCTTCGACGCCCCCACGAACAGGTCGAGGTCACGTGGGGCGAACCACACCGGGGTGGCCCACGGGATGCCGTCGGCATTCGCGCCGACGATCACGGGCCGACCGCGCAGCCTCGGCGCATCGCGCTGCTCGACCGAGGCGTAGAAGGCGTCGAGGTCGGCGTGCAGCACGGTCGCCTCGCCCCGCATGCCGCCTCCCGCCGTTCGATGGGCGGATCGTCGCACGCACGTGCGACACCAGCTCTCACGACGACGGGCCGCCGGGGTGGGCGAGATCGTGCGCCGAGAGACCCCTTTCATCGCTTCCGTTCCAGAACATGATATGTTCCAGATTATGCGGAACAGCAACGAATATGGAACACTCGACCTTGTCGAGCGTTTCATGCAGACGCTCCGTACGGTCGTACCGGTCGGGACCCTCAACCGCATCGACTACGAACCCGCGAGTGACTCACGCTGGGACGCCGTTATCCGGTGGGACGTCGGCAACGCATCGCTGCGACTAGGGCTCGACGTGAAGGTCAACGCCATCCAATCCGCTCGTCCCCCGCTAGGCCCCGTCGACCCAACGATCACGCCGGTTCTGCTCTCTCCCTTCTTGTCTCAGACAGCGAGACGTGAACTTGAGAGCCGAAATTGGTCGTACTGGGACACCACCGGAAACCTGCTCGTGCTTTCGGAGTCGCCTTTCGTGGCCATACGCCTTGAGGGGTCGACCAAGAACCCTGACCCGGATCCCTCACCGTCAGTCAAATTGAAAACCCTGAAGGGCCGGGCGGCGTCAGAGGTTGTCGTTGGGCTTCTCAAGAACGGTGGACGAACCGGCACGCTTCGGGACTTCGCAAAGGAACACCAGCTCCCACTGGGCACCGTGAGCCGAGTCGTGTCGTTGCTGAGGGAGGAAAATCTGATCGAGCCAACGGGTGGCGGGCCGATCGTCGTGACCGATCGACTCGAGGTGGCCAGGCGATGGGCGGAGGACTACAGCTTCGTGAAGTCATTTCGAGCCCGCCGCTACCGTTCGTTGCTCGGCCCTGAGCTCGCTTTGTCGAGACTCGTTGACTCCGGCGTTCCGTATGCCATCACCGGCGTGCGTGCCGCCCAAAATTGGCTTGAAGGAACGAATACGCCCGCAGCATTTCCCGCTACAGACACCTGGGTGTACGTATCCGATATCGCACGCGTCGAGCGCGCGGCAGACCTTGCTGTCGACTCGCGTGCGGGTCAGCTCGTCATAGCGGAATGCGACTTCTTGGGCCGAGAACGCCCCCGCAGAGTCGGGCAGTACGACTACGTCACACCGTGGCGAATCGTCGGCGATCTGCTATCCGCAGGGGGCCGAGCGACGAGGGTTGGGGAGCGAGTCGCGGACGACCTCATCAGGACATCGCCATGAGCACCGAGCCGGTAGCGCCTGAGTATGTAGCGGCAAGACGCGCCCTGCTTGACGTACTTGAGGTGCTCGAGTCACAGCGTCAAGGGCTCATCCTCGTTGGCGCGCAAGCGGTCTACCTCCGTGCGCCAGCCGAGGATTCACAACGCGCCACGTACACCACCGACGGGGATCTCGCGATCGATCCCGACCTCCTTGCCGATGACCCCGATATCGGTCGCGTATTGGTCGAGGCGGGCTACGAGCGTGGCCGCAATCCCGGCGCGTTCCTGGCTCCCAACGGCATCGAGATCGACCTGATGGTTCCCGAGGGCGCTGTCTCACCATCCAGTCACCGGAGTGTCGAGCTGCCCGGTCAGAGTCGCTTCACCGCGCGCCGCACCGCCGGGCTCGAGGTTGCGCTGCTCGACGCGGATCCGTTTCTCATCCGTGCACTAGAGGCCTCCGACAATCGCGCAATAGAGCTTCGAGTAGCTGGTCCAGCCGCGCTCACGGTGGCCAAACTCATCAAGCTGGAGGAGCGCCTCGCCGATCCACGTCGCGATCGGGTGATCTCGAAGGATGCCGGAGACCTCCTCCGACTTATGCGCTACTGCGACGCTGAAGCCGTTGGGGCTCGGCTCGCCGCACTCGCCTCGGATGATCGTGTCGCTGCCGGCATCGAGCGCGCGACGGCATTTCTCCGGAGAGACATCAGCTCAAGCGCGAGTGACCTGGTCAGGTTGGCCGAAGACGACCGGGCTGAGAACGAAACAGAGTCACAGGTTGCCACCGCGATGAGAGAACTCGGGCGACGGCTGGTGGACGCGTACGGCGCGTCCCGGTAGGTCTCCAGCCGCCTGAGTCCCTGCTCAAGCCTCGCCCGCCCGGGCTATTCGATAGCTGAGCCGCACGATGCCGCCGCTGAAGTCCCGACGCTCGATGAGGTCGAGGTCGACCCGCACGTCTTCGGGGATCACCCGCAGCCCGCGTCCGATAATCACCGGGAACAGCACGAGCGTGAGCACATCCACGATGCCGACCCGCAGCGCCTGCCCGCCCAGATCGGCGCCACCGATCGCGACGTCAGAATCGGATGCGTCGGCGAGCACCCGCGCCGCCACCGGGTCGAACTCCCGCTCGATCCGCGCGCTCGGACCCACCTCGCCGATCGACCGCGAGTAGACCACCTTCTGCGCCGGCGCCCACGCGCGTTGGAACTCAGCCTCGACCTCGGACGCACCCTCTTCCGGCTCGTCCCAGTAGCGCATCACCTCGTAGGTGCGCCGCCCGAGCAGATGGATGCCGGTGCCGGCGGTCGCCTCGTTGGCGGCGCGATGCACGTCCTCGGGCGGGAAGGCCCACGAGAAGTCGCCGTGCTCGTCGGCGATGAGTCCATCGAGCGAGCAGTGGGAGTAGTAGACGAGATCAGCCACGTGCTACCTCAGCACGCGACTGGAGTTGGCGTCTAGCGATCTTCGCGGTTCGCACCCAGGCGACGATCACGAAGGGCACGTGCAGGTGCAGGCGCGGTTCGGCTCAGACGCCGTAGAAGTGCGACGCCGTGCGCCATGACAGCTGTTCGCGCTCCGCGGGGCTCGCGGCCAGCTCATCCAGGACCATCGACAGCCAGCGGCCCGGGGCCAGCCGTCGGGGTAACATCGCCGAAACCGGCCAGTCGCTGCCCACCATCGCCCGGTCCGCGCCGAACGCATCGAGCGCGACCTCGAGCCACGGGCGAGCTGCAGAAACCAGCTCCTGGTCGTCACGCAGCTCCGGGGGCATCCCTGACAGTTTCACGCTGACCTGGGGCAGGGCGGCTAGCGCGCGTAGGTCCCGCTCCCAGATTCCGTCATCACCGGTCGCGACCGGCGGCTTGGCGAGGTGATCGAGCACAACCGGCAGCTCCGGAACCTTCTCAAGCAGCGCGGTCAGGGCCGCAAGCTGGTGATGCCGGATGCACGCATCGAACGGCAGCCCCGCCGCCGCGAGCGCGCGCAAGCCCTCGAGCAGCCCGGGATCCTCGAAGAACGACAGCGGCTCATCCTGCAGCATCCGACGGATGCCGACCGTGCGGCCGGCTTCGCGCAGCGCCGCCAGCTCGGTCACGACCCCGCTGCCCTGCTCCAGCGGAGCGTGGGCCACGACGCCGAGCAACTCCGGCCAGCCCAGAGACTCGGCCCAGGCCACCTCGTCGGTCCTAACCGTCGGACCAGCCTCGACGAATATGACACCGGTGGTGGCCGGCGCCCCCGCCTGGTATTCGGCCGGAAGGTAGGGGCGATCCAGCTCACCCTCCAGCCAGGAGTACTCCAGAACCGTCGGATCCCAGATGTGCACGTGGCTGTCGATGAGGCGTGCCGGGTCGTTCTGACGACGGTCGTTCTGGTTCATCGGTCGACCGTACCCGCCGGCGCATCGGCGACGAGGCGGAGACCGGCGCGGTGTGACCGCACCTGCGGCCCCTCGGCCACTGCCCAACTGCCCGTGCGCTGGGTGGCGACGATGGCATCCTCGTCGATCGTGATGCCGTTACCGGGAAGGTCCCCGAGCACGACCCCGCCGTCGATGAACTGCTGGTCGACCGAGACGCCGAACGGAGACCCGAGGTCCTGCACCTCAGAGGAGAGGTGATTCGGAACGGCGGCCGCAGCGTGCGCGACCGCCGGGTTCGCCGTGAGGCCAACCGGGCTGATGGGGAGGTCGCGGGAGTGCGCGGCATAGGCCACCCGCAGGAAGTGCGTCACTCCCCACACACTCCCGACCTGCACGATGTCGACCGCGCCGTGATCGAAGAGCGGGGTGAACTGTTCGAGACCAGTGAGGTTCTCGCCCGTAGCCACGGCGGCGCGGATCGCGGTGCTGAGGCGCGCGTGCCCGGCGGCGTCCCAGCGGCGCAGGGGCTCCTCGATCCAGGTCAGGTCGCGGTGCTCCTCGATCGCGGTGACGTATCGCACGGCCTGCTTGAGGTTCCACGATTCGTTCGCGTCGAGCATCACCGCCGGCGTGACCCCGTTGCCGCTCAGAGCGTCGGCGACGATCCCCAAGCGTCGGATGTCGCCATCCAGATCGCGGCCGCCCTTGAGTTTTCCGCTCGTGAAGCCTCGTTCACCCATCGCGCGGTACCAGGTCGCGAGCCGGTCGTCGTCGAGGGCGATGTCGAGGCCGGAGGCGTAGCCACTGACGAATCGATCGCGTGCGCCGAGCAGCCGCCACAGCGGTTCGCCGGCGACTTTGGCCTTCAGGTCCCAGAGCGCCGCGTCGAGTGTGCCGATTCCCCCGAACGTCGCACCCGAATGCCCCGCCTTGAACACGCGGGCGAGCATGCGGTCGTACAGCGCGGTCACGGCGCGAGGGTCTTCCCCCTCGATCGCCGGGAAGAGCCGGTCGATGTCCTGGTGAGACCCCATGCCGATGCCTTCGATGCCGTGGTCGGTCTCGAGCACGACGATCGGGACCGCGCTGATGCCCGGATCGCTGAACCCGTTCACGTCTCCAACGGGCCTGCCCCAGTCAAGGAACGTCCGCAGACAGCGGTAACCGGTGATCTTCATACATCGCCCCTCGTCGGTCGTTGTGCCGCGTGCCAGAGGATGCGGTCGGCGGCGACCCTCAACCAAGCCGCCGCCAACCGGTCCTTGGGTATCTCGTGATGCCTGCTCGTGGGCGCGAGGAGAGGCATCAGCACACCCAAGTCACGAAACGCCGCCACGGGAAGGGTGATCCAGCCACGTCGAAGCGGGCGGCACAAGATGTTCCAACTCGTCCCAAACAGCGTCGGGGATGTGCACCCCGGCCGACGCGATGAGACTCGGAATCCTGCTTTCGCTCGTGATTCCCACGACTGTTGCGTCGATTCGGGGATCGCGGAGTGAGAACTGGAGTGCGGCCGTGGCCAAGTCGATCCCGTGCCTCGCGCAGACCGCGTCCATCGCGGCGATCGTCTCAAGGAGTTCGCGACTGGCGGGCTTGTACGAGTACTTCGTCGATTCGCCAGGGCGCGCGAGGATTCCGCCGCCGTAGACGGCCGCGTTCAGAACTCCTACCCCGAGTTCGACGGCGCGAGTGAACAGCTCGTCGGCGCTGCGATCGACGAGAGTGAACCGGTTGTGGCACAGGATCACGTCGAACACGCCGAGGTCGAGATACCGGTGCAACAGCCTCGTGTCGCCGGTCGCGACGCCGATGGCATCGGCAAGCCCCTCGTCACGGATCTGAACGAGTGCGTCGACGGCGCCCCCGGCGGAAGCCATGTACCCGAAGTCGAATGCGTCGGGATCATGCAGGAACAGCAACGGGACGCTCTGAACACCGAGCCGCTCCACACTTTCTCGAAAGGACTCGCGCACGCGGGCGCCGGAGAAGTCTTCCCCGGCACGGTCGACCTTCGTGATGACCAGGAAGTCATCGGGAACTCCCCCGGCCAACGCGATCGCCTTTCCGATTCGACGCTCGCTGGTCCCGTCGCCGTAGTTGTTGGACGTATCGATCGCACGGATGGGACTTCGCAGGAGGGAGAGCACGAAATCCACTCCCGCGGATTCGCTGACGTCATAGCCGTAGAGATCGGGCATCGAGCCCAGAGGCGACGCGCCCGCGATGATGGTCGAGGTGAACAGTGGCGTCCGCCCGATCCGCCTGCGCCAGCCCCTAGGCATCCGACGTTGCCGGGTTCACTAGCGCCTCGACCTGCACGGCCTGCGAGGCATGATCGATCGCGAAGCGGTATCGGCCGCGTTGCACGCGCTCGACCGTGTCGGCCGGATCTGTGGCGACGCCTGCGGACGCGAGGACGTCATCGAGCAGCTCGCCCCGGAGTGTGCCGTCGGGCAGCGTCCCGACATACCAGGCGTTCGCCCGCCGCGTGATGGCGGCACCGCCCGCGAGGGCGCCAGAACCGAACACCGCGAGCACGTCCGCATCCGACACCCGCACGCTTTCGGTCCACAGCGCTCCCGTGCCCGCGAGCTCACCCTCGAGCGCGATCGTCGGCGGTGTGCCAACACCCTCCGCCCGGAGGTCCGGCGGCGCGAGCGGAGCGAACTCCTGGACGCGCACGCCGAGGGTCGCCTGCAGTGATCCGAGGTAGCCGCCGGCGGTGATGTGCATCGCCTCATCGACGATGCCGGTCTGGAAGGTCACGACGAGATGACCACCGCCGTCTGCGTAGGCGGCGAGATTGTCGAGCGCTGCCGGAGTCGCGCAGAACAGGCTCGGCACGATGACCGTGTCGTACGCCGACAGGTCGGCATCGGCGCGCACGAAGTCGGTGACCACGTTGCGCTCGAAGAGCGGCGCGTACCAGGCGAAGACGTTCTCGACGTAGCTCAGCCTCGCCGGCACCGCCTCCTGCTCGAGACTCCACCAGCTATCCCACTCGAAGACGATCGCAACCCGCGCATCGACGCGGCTGCCCTCCAGGTCCGCGAGGCCCGCGAGGTCGGCACCGAGTTCGGAGATCTCACGCCACACCCTCGTGTCGGTGCCCGCGTGCGGCACCATGCCCGAGTGAAACTTCTCTGCGCCGGCCACCGACTGTCGCCATTGGAAGAACAGGATGCCGTCAGCGCCACGCGCGATCGCTTGCTTCGACCACGCAGCCATTTGCCCCGGTGCCTTCGGCGCGTTTCTCGCCCGCCAGTTCACGGCGCTCGGCGCCTGCTCCATCAGGATCCACGGCTGGCCGTGGCGCAAAGACCGCATGAGGTCGCGGGTCATCGCCGCGTACGCGGGGCTGACCGGATCGGCGGGGTCAGGGTACGAGTCGTCGGAGACGACATCCACCTCCTGAGCCCACGTCCAGTAGTCGGCACCCTTGAAGAAGCCCATGAAGTTGGTGGTGACCGGGATGGATGGCGTCGCCGCCCGCACGATCGCCGCTTCGGCCCGATAGAGCTCCAGCAACTGATCGGCGCTGAACCGGTCGAAGTCCAGGAGCTGCCCCGGGTTAGCGAATGACGGCATTGCTCTCGGCGGCTGCACCTCGGCGAACTCCGAATAGCGTTGCGACCAGAACGCCGTGCCCCACGCCGCGTTGAGGGCGTCGACCGTGCCATGGCGAGCCTCGAGCCACGCCCGGAACGCCTCGGCGCTCGTGTCGCAATAGCAGTGGCTGACGTGGCAGCCGTACTCGTTGTTGATGTGCCACATCGCGAGCGCGGGATGGTCAGCGTAGCGCTCGGCGATCTTCGACGCGAGTCGTGCCGCGAGTCGGCGGTACACGGGCGAGCTCGGGCAGTATTGCTGCCGGCTGCCGGCGGACAGACGCACGCCATCCTTCGTGACGGGCAGCACCTCGGGGTAACGGTGCGTGAGCCACGGCGGCGGTGAGGCCGTGGCTGTCGCAAGATCGACGCGCACCCCGGCCGCGTGCAGCACATCCATCACGCGGTCCAGCCAGCCGAAGTCGAACTCGCCCTCGCGCGGTTCGAGCATCGCCCACGAGAAGATGCCGAGGCTCACCAGGGTGACGCCCGCCTCCTGCATGAGCCGCGCATCCTCGGCCCAGACCGCTTCCGGCCATTGCTCGGGGTTGTAGTCCCCGCCGTACCAGATCACGTCATTCCTTTACGCCGCCGGTCGCGAGACCGGTCTGCCAGTACCGCTGCAGGTACAGGAACGCGATGACTATTGGGATGATCGACACGAACGATCCCGTGATCACGGTCGAGAACAGTGCTTGCGCACCACCACCCGCGGCCGACGTCGCCTGTTGCTGCGCGAGGCCGACCGTGAGCGGCAGTAGCTCGCCGCTGTTGAGCATGATGAGGGGCAGGAAGTAGTTGTTCCAGGTTGCCACGAGCGTGAAGAGCATGACCGTGACGATGCCGGGCCCGAGCAGGCGGAGAGCCACCTGCCAGAAGATCCGGAACTCGCCCGCGCCATCCACCCGCCCAGCCTCGATGAGCGAGTCCGGCACGGCATCGGCCGCGTACACGCGCATGAGGAACACGCTGAACGGACTCACGAGCGACGGCAGGATGACGGCCCACGGCGTATTGGTGATGCCCGCAGACGAGAACAGCAGATAGGTGGGGATCGCGAGCGCCGTGAGCGGGATCATGATCGCGCCCAGGGTGATGCTGAACAGCGCCTTGTCACCCGGGAACCGATACTTCGCGAACGCATACCCCGCCATCGTCGCGAGCAGGCTCGCGCCGATCGCGCTCACGCCCGCGTACAGGATCGTATTCAGCGCCCACCGCGCATAGATGCCGTCCTGGTACGTGAACACGTCGACGATGTTCGCGAACAGGTTGAAGTCGCGGCCGAACCACAGCCCGAACGTCGTGAACAGGTCGCTGTTGTCCTTCGTCGAGGAGACGAACAGCCAGATGAGCGGCACGACGAAGTAGAGCGCACACAGCCACATCACCACGGTGAGCAGGTTGCTGCGACGCTTGTCGCGGTTGTACGGCTTGCGGCGCGGCGCCGTCGGACGAAGGGTCGCCGGAAGGGTCACCTGGGCGGTCACGACTGGAGGTCCCTTCTCTGGGTGCTCAGTTGCACGACATACGAGACGATCATGATGACGAAGCCGAGCAGGAATGCGATCGCCGCCGCGTAATTGATGTCCTGGTTCACGAACGCGAGGTTGTAGGCGTAGAAGTTGGGTGTGAACGACTGCGTGATCCCGGTCGGTGCGATCTCCACCAGCAGTTTCGGTTCGCTGAAGATCTGAAAACTCCCGATAACCGAGAAGATGACGGTCAGAAGGATGGCGGGACGAATCAACGGAATCTTCACGCTCCAGGCCAGTCGCCATTGGCTCGCGCCGTCGATCTCCGCGGCCTCGTACAGTTCGGTGGGAATCGACTTGAGGGCCGAATACATAACGATCATGTTGTAGCCGACGTACGCCCAGGTGATGATGTTCATGATCGAGTACAAGATGAGATTGTCCGACAGCAGATTCATTGTGGGCAGCCCGAGTGTGCCGGTGATCTGCCCGATCAGTCCGAACTGCTGCCCGTAGAGGTAGCCCCACATGAGCACGGCGACGACGCCGGGCACCGCGTAGGGCAAGAAGATGAGCAGCCGCAGCAACTTACTGCCGCGGGCAAAACCGGAGTCGAGCGCGAGCGCGAAGAACAGTGCGAACCCGATCATGATGGGCACCTGGATCAGGAGCACCAGGGCGGTGCGCCCGAGTCCGGCGAGGAAGCCGGGATCCTGGAACGCGCGCAGGTAGTTCTCGAACGCGACGAAACTCACGCCGCCGATGAGCCGGTCGACGAAGAAGCTCAGGAAGCCCGAGTAGACGAGCGGTGCGACGAGCATCGCCGCGAACACGACGAAGAAGGGGAGGATGAATCCGTAGGCGACGAGGTGCTGCTTCCGCTGGATCGCGCTGGCCATCTCGAGCTCCTTCACTCAGGTGATGTCGGGTGGGGGCGGCCCGGGGTGGATCCCCGGGCCGCCCGGGTACTACTACTCGTTGACCGTGAAGCCCTGCTGGGTCGCGTAGTCGACGAGCGCGGCTTGCCAAGCATCCAGGCCCGCTCCGAGATCGCCGTGAGCCGCGACTTCGGCCCCGAAGGTCTCGTTGAAGTTCGTGTACGCGAACTCCATGAACGGCAGCCACTGCCAGTCGGGGTCGACCGTCGTGGAGATCTCCGCGAACAGCTCGTTGACCTTCTGTCCGCCGTAGAACTCAGGCTCGTCACCGACGAACGCCGGGTCCTCCAGCACCGAGGTGGCAGTGGGGAAGAAGTGCTGCTGGGTCGCGAACAACAACGCCGGTTCCTGCGCGTGGTTGATCCACTTCGCGAGCTCGTAGGCCGCGATCGGGTTCTCCGAGGTCTTCAGCACCGCGTCAGCCGAACCGCCCCAGTTGCCCGAGGCAGGGTTGTCGGCGTCCCACTGCGGCAGCGGCGCGGCGCGCCACAGACCCGAGGTGTCAGCCGCGGCACCGGAGAGGAAGACCGGAGCCCACGCCGCCGTCAGCCAGCCGGCGTACTTGCCCTGGTTGAGACCCGCGTACCACTCGTCGGTGAAGTCCGGGTCAGTCGTGACCAGATCGCTCTGGATCATGTCCTGCCAGTAGGCCATCACTTCCTTCGCCTCGGGGCTGTTCACGTCGATCGTGACGTTCTCCCCGCCGTCGAAGGCGAACGGCTTGACGCCCGCCTGCCACAACAGCCCGAGCCATCCGGCGCCCTGGTTGGGAGCCATGTTCCCGATGTAGGACGTCGTGTTGGCGCGCACCGCCTCCGCGGCCGTCCTGTAGTCCTCCCACGTCGCCGGCGCCTCGGTGATACCTGCCGCGGTCAGGATGTCCTCGCGGTACAGGTTGCCCAAGGGACCCGAGTCCTGCGGGATCGCCAGGATCTCGCCGTTGTGGACGCCCTGGTTCCAGACCCACGACACGTAGTCGCCCGCGATGTCTTCCGCACCGTACGGCGTCAGGTCGAGCAGCTCGCCACTCAGGGCGAACGACGAGATGAACTGGTACTCGAGCTGGACCACGTCGGGACCCTCACCGGCCGCCGCGGCGGTACGCACCTTCGCGTAGTGATCCAGGCCCTGGCCGACGTTCTCGACCGTGACGTCGATCGCCGGGTACTCCGCCTCGAACAGGTCGACCTGATCCTGAATGTCGGGCACCCAGGTCCAGAAGGTCAATTCGGTCGGCGTGTTCAGCGCTTCTTCGCGCTCCGCATCCGTGATCTGACCGGTGGCGCCCCCCGTGCCTCCGTCGGGCGTGCAGCCGCTGAGCGTCAATGCCGCCACGGCAGCGATCGAAGTGATCGCCAACGCGGCTTTGCGTGCTCCGTGCCTCATGATTGCTCTACTTTCTCTCGTGTTGGGGTGGGAACGGCCCCGGATTCGGGGTCGCGTTGCTCGACGAGGACGGTGACGTCCCACGCTTCGAGAACGATCGGGGTTCCGCCGAGTCGCTTCGGCGGGTGAGCGGTCGCGGGCTCGGGCGACCAGTTGCTGATGAACCAGACGCGCCCGACGGTGCTGCTGCCCGAGGTGACCGTGACGGTGGGATCCGACCGCCATTCGCTCACGCTCGTGATCGGTACGGCCCAACGAAGAATGGATGTCGCAAGAGCGACGTCGGGCAGCGTGCCCACGTAGGTGACGCGACCGGCGTCGTGCTCGCGCGAGGTGACCGCGGGCCGGCCCGCGTAGATGCCCGAGGAGTACGCGGCCACAACGTCGGCGCCGTCAGCGACGAGCGCGTCGGCCCAGCCCTCAGCCTGGCCGCCACCGAAGGTGGTGCCGTCGATGCCGACCGGAACGTCGAGCGTCGAGTACTCGTCGTACCAGACCCCCGCTGCGTCGGCGAGACGCCCGGGCGCTCGCTCGGGCCGGGCCCGGGCGAGCTGGTCGCCGTAGCCGGTTCGCATGCCGACCACGAGGTGCCCGCCCGCCTCTGCGTAGCGCACGAGGGCGTCGAGCATGCCGTCATCGGCGACGTAGAGCGTCGGCACGACGAGGGTCGGGAACTCGGCCACGAAGTCCGCCGCGTCGCGCTGCCGGAACTGGTCGGCGTGCACGATCCGACTCTGGACACCCGCTTCGAAGGCCGCGCGGTAGTAGCGATCGAAGATCCGCAGGTACGACGCGCGATCGGGGCCGCCCTCGGCGTCGGCGAGCGGCGGGTAGAACTCGAAGCTGTGTTTCGTGTCGACCGAGTAGAGCAGAGCGACATCGGCGTCGGGCGTGAACCCCTCGAGCTGTGGCCCGAGGTCGCGCAACCGGTGACCGAGCTCCGCGATCTCACGGTAGATGCGACCGGGTCGGCCGCTGTGCGGCAGCACCCCGCCCCAGTAGGTTTCGATGCCGTAGTGCGGGGTCTGCCACTGCCAGTACTCGATCATCCGTGCGCCACGGGCCACGAGGGCGAGGCCCGCGAGCGCGATCTGGCCCGGGTACGGCGTGTGGTGCTGCCAGTGGGACTGCCCGATGGACTGCGCGTTCGTTTCGGTGACCAGGAATGGGGCCTGTGCCGAGCTGAACATGCGGTCGCCCTGCTCGTAGAGTGACCACACCCCGGTCGTCCACCACATCGCGGTTCGCGGCATCTCGGCCCCGATGTGGAGTGCCTCCTGCATCATGTAGTACGGGTTGCCCGCCGTGACATCGAGCTCCTGCACGAGCTTCTGGTCGTCGATCGCAGGGCGCTCGTACGAGATGCAGGTCGTCACGAACTGGCGGGGATCCGCGTACTCACGCACGATGCGGGCCTGCCACGCAATGAAGTCGGTGACGAGTTCGGCCTGGTAGCGGCGCCACTCGAGCTGGTACTGCGGCGAGTGGTTGCCATCGGGACGCCAGAGCTCGTCCCAGCTGCGGATGCGCTGCGACCAGAACGTGAGCCCCCACTCGCGGTTGAGCGTCTCGACATCTCCGTAGCGGCCTTCGAGCCAGCTCAGGAACCCGTCGAACACGCGCTGGTTGTGCAGCAGGAACGGGCCGGGCTCGTTGTCGACCTGGTAGCCGATGATCGCGGGGTGCTTGGCGTACCTCGCGACGATCGCCCGGATGACGCCCTCCGCGTGTTGCCGGAACAGGGGATGCGTGATGTCGACCTCCTGGCGCCACCCCCAGGGATGGCGCACCCCGGTCGCCTTCTCGCCCGCGAGGTCAGGATCCATCGCGCGCAGCCACGGGGGCACGGCGTACGTCGGCGTGCCGAGCACAACCGAAATGCCGCGGGCATGCGCACCGTCGAGCACGGGCTGCAGCCAGTCGAGGTGATACACGCCCGGCTCTGGCTCCCACGTCGCCCACACAGACTCGCCAACGCGAATGACCGAGAAGGATGCCTCGACCATCAGGTCGAGGTCGCGCTCGAGGTCACCGTTCACGCGGTACTCGTCGTAGAACGCCGCTCCGAACAGGATTCGGTCGGGAAGCAGGTGCGCGTCGGCCAAAGGCTCACTCCGTTGTGGCTGGCTGCCGGAATGTGTCCGGCAACATGGGGGACCATGTTGCCAGAATGTTTCCGGCAACATGTCGTGGGCATCATCTTGTTGCCGATAACATCATGGTGTCAAGTCACAATTGCGTCGGAGGAACGATGACCGAGGCGCAACCAAGCGTCGAGCGGCCAGCCACGATCTATGACGTGGCGCGAGCTGCCGGGGTGTCCCACGCGACGGTGACCAGGTTGCTCAAGGGCTACGCGGGCATCCGCCCCGACACGCGCGAGCGCGTCGCCAAGGCGATCCGCGAACTCGGCTACCGGCCCAATCTCAACGCCCGCTCGCTGACGACGGGCCGCTCGCACCGCATCGCTGCACTCACCCACGAGATCACGCAGGTTGGCCCGAACAGAATCCTGGAGGGCGCCAACATGGCCGCCCGCGACGCCGGCTACTTGCTCGACGTCATCACCCTGGATGTGCACGACCCCGCAGCGATTCGCGAGTCCATCGACCTCGCACAGCAGTTCGACCCCGCAGGGGTCCTCGCCCTCTCGTCGACCGACGAGGTGACGAACGCGGTGGAGACCACGACGTTCCGGGTGCCGCTCTACCTGGCCACAGGCCACGACAAGCTGCCGACCGACCCCACGCCCGCCGTCAACGGTCTCCTCGCCGTGCTGCGTCACCTCGCCGATCTCGGTCACCGTGATGTCGTGCACATCGCCGGCCCGCCCACCTGGGTAGGGGCACGCAACCGCACCCGCGAATACGAGGCCGCCGTCGTCGAGCTTGGCCTGCGCTCTCGGGGCGTCATCCACGGCGATTGGTCCGCCCGCTCCGGATATGAGGCGATCGCATCGCTGCCAGATGAACTGCCCGCAACGGCGTTTGTCGCAGCCAACGATCAGACTGCGCTCGGTGTCATCCTCGCCCTCAACGAGCGCGGCCACCGTGTACCGGACGACGTGAGCGTGACGGGAGTCGACGACACTCCGGAAGCAGCGTACTTCTCGCCGCCACTCACGACCCTTCGGCTCGATTTCACTGCCCAGGGCAGGGATGCGGTGCAGCAACTGCTCGCACTCATCGACGGCGTAGAGCCCCCTCCCATGCAGACACGACGCCCCGAGCTGATCGTGCGTCGCTCGACCGGCCCAGTGCGGCCACGCGACAGCTAGCTCATGACGACGAAGAAGGCGCTGATCGTGCGAGGCGGCTGGGACGGCCACAAGCCTGTCGAGACCAGCGAATCGATCATCCCCTTTCTCGTCTCCAACGGGTATGAGGTGCGGGTCGAAGAGTCGACCGCGGTCTACGCCGACCGCGACTACCTGCCCACGGCCGACTTGGTCGTGCAGGTGAACACGATGAACGTGATCGAGAAGGACGAAGTCGCGGGACTCATCGCCGCCGTCCGATCGGGAACGGGAATGGCCGGATGGCATGGCGGGATCGCAGACTCGTATCGCGACAACCCCGACTATCTGCATCTGATTGGCGGCCAATTCGCTCACCACCCGACGCGCGCACCTCGCGACCAGCTCAACGGGCGGCCCGACGACAATTTCGTCGCCCACACCATCAACATCGTCCCCGCGAAGGCCGGCCATCCGATCGTGGCGGGAATCGAGGACTTCGACCTCACCACCGAGCAGTACTGGGTGCTGTCCGACTCCTACAACGAGGTGCTCGCCACGACGACCGTGGCGGCGCGAGACTTCGACGCCTGGACCCGGCCGGTGGTCTCACCCGCGATCTGGACACGCCAATGGGGGCTCGGCAGGGTCTTCGTGGCGACCCCGGGGCACGGGTTGGACGTGCTCGACGACCCCCATGTGCGAACCATCGTCGAACGGGGAATGCTGTGGGCGAGCCGGTGAGGGTCGGTGTGGTCGGCTGCGGCGCGATCTCGGGAACCTATCTCGAAACTCTCGCGCGCCTTTCCGCCGTGGACGTCACCGCAGTCGCGGATCTCGACCCAGCGCGAGCGCAGGCGGTCGGCGACCGAGTTGGGGTGCCGAGCATGTCCGTCGACCAAATCCTCCTCGATCCTCGGGTGGACCTGATCCTCAACCTGACCATCCCTGCCGCACATGCCGACGTGGCCCTCGCAGCGATCGCTGCAGGCAAATCGGTCTATGGGGAAAAGCCTCTCGCCGCGACAACTCGCGAAGGTCGCGCCGTGCTCGATGCGGCGCGGGTGGCCGGCGTCCAGGTGGGCTGCGCGCCCGACACGGTACTCGGCACCGGCATCCAGACCGCGCGCAAGGCCATCGACGACGGCCTCATCGGCAAACCGATCGCCGCGACTGCGACGTTCGTGAGCGCGGTTCACGAGTACTGGCACCCGAATCCCGACTTCTACTACACAGCGGGCGGCGGCCCCCTGCTCGACATGGGGCCCTATTACGTGACCGCGCTCGTCACCCTCCTGGGGCCAGTGTCGTCGGTGATCGGCAAGGCGAGTCACAGTCGTCCCACCAGAACGATTCATTCCGGCCCACGCACCGGCGAAGTTGTGACCGTCGATGTCGACACGCACGTGACAGGGGTACTCGAGCACGAGTCCGGTGCCCTCTCGACACTTGTGATGAGCTTCGATGCGGCGGCGACACACGCGTCTCGCATCGAGGTGCACGGCGAGCTGGCGACAATCGTCGCTCCCGACCCCAATCGGTTTGACGGTGAGGTCCAACTCTTTCGGCCGAGTGTCGGCGAGTGGACGACCCTGCCCGCAAACGCTGGCTACACCGGAAGCGCTCGTGGCTACGGACTAGCCGATCTCGCCACTACCCCGGCGGGGGAAACGCATCGTGCGAACGGCGAAATCGCCCTCCACGTACTCGACGCCATGGAGTCAGTGCTTCGGTCAGCGGAGGAAGGACGGTCTATTGCGGTGAGCACCAGATGCGGGCGCCCCTCTCCGGTCCCGCTTGGCGGCGCCCCTGGCGACTCTCAACCTGCGGGTCGTGCCACCCGGTAGCTGAGTCGCACGATGCCGCCGCTGAAGTCGCGGCGCTCGATGAGGTCGAGATCGACCCGCACGTCGTCGGGGATCACCCGCAACCCGCGCCCGATGATCACCGGGAATAGCACGAGCGTGAGCACATCCACGATGCCGGCCCGCAGCGCCTGACCACCCAGATCTGCGCCACCGATCGCAACGTCAGAATCGGATGCGTCGACCACCGCCCGCGCCGCCACCGGGTCGAACTCCCGCTCGATCCGCGCGTTCGGACCCACCTCGTCGATCGACCGCGAGTAGACCACCTTCTGCGCCGGCGCCCACGCCCGTTCGAACTCTGCCTCGACCTCAGACGCGCCTTCCTGCGGCTCGTCCCAGTAGCGCATCACCTCGTAGGTGCGCCGGCCGAGCAGGTGGATGCCGGTGCGGGCGGCCGCGTCGTTGGCGGCGCGGTGCACGTCGTCGGGCGGGAACGCCCAGGAGAAGTCGCCAGCCTCATCCGCGATGAGTCCATCGAGGGAGCAGTGGGAGTAGTAGACGAGATCAGCCACGTGCTACCTCAGCACGCGCCTCGTGGTCGCGTCTAGGCACCCGACTCTGATCCGCTCGTCGGCATCCACCGTGGACACCGAGGCACCAGCGCCCACAGCAGCCGTGCGATCGCCCATCTGCCACCAACCCTTCTTGGTGAAGCGGCGGGCGGATCCCTACTTGATCGCTCGCGAACGACTCAGACCAACGATTAGCAAGCTCGCGATGTCCGCGGGGCGATGCGCTCGGGCCAGTTGGCCCACTTCTTCGGATGACAACCCGGGGGAGATCAGGCTCAGATCCCCTACGGGCAGCGACTTCATCGGCGCGGTGGTCGATTGTTCAGAGCCGTGCGCGGGGTACCCCTCGATTAGCCAGCCCGCAAACGCCCCCGGTAATAGCTGCCGCGCTACCGCGGCGGCCGCGCCTCCGTATCCACCAGCCACATAGACGGGCTTGCGCGCGCTGATTGCCGCGATGCACTCCTCCAGCACGCCGGGCAGGCTGCCCGCATAGTTCGCTAGCCGGCCACCGACAATTAGGTAGGCATCGGCCTCCGCAGCCACGAGCTTCCGCATCGCGGTTAGAGCGATCGGTGTGTCAACTCGCCGCTCTTGAGGGGCGCGGTCGACAATCTTCGCAACCCGCCCCGACTCGTCAACCAGTCGGAGTCTGGCCGACAGGCCCATACGTCGCTCCACACCGGCCAGATACTCGTTCGTCAGTCCCGCGTGTTCGCTCGCTGGCAAGAACACTTCCACCGCTGGCCGCAATTCAGCAAAGCGCTTCGCCTCTTCCAGCATGATTTCTGTATATCCGCCCTCCGAGAGATTGCCTCCATAGAGAACAGTTCCGCCAGCGAGGATGACCGCACGACTCACCTCGGCGACAACTAGCCGACAGTGCCGCTCGGATAGACCCAGTCGGTCCAAGTCCGCACTCTCGGACACCGAAATCGCGACCCGCACTCCAGCTAGTTCGCCCTTTCTGATTGCTGACGGGTCAGTCGTCACGCCAACTCACCACCGCTTGCCGCAAAGGTACGAGGAGTGTGTATCTCGACCCGAGCCACAAACCCAGCGAGTGTCACCAGCTCTCTCACCACAGCCAGTTCTCGGTCGGCTAGAGGCGGGTCCGGATGAATGATCCAGATGGCTCGATCCTTCGGGTCATCGCTCTTGTGCGCAGCAAGCCAAGGGGCGAGCGTCACCGGTTCGGGCGCGTGTACGGGCGTCCAATCAAAGCCGTCTTCCATCAGATAGCGGGACTGCGCCATCCACAATGTGCGTTTGAGCGACTCGTCGACGAGCCGTCCAAGTGCTCTTGCGATCCCCACGCGGGGCTCGTCGAGATCGCAAGGAATCGATGGGGTGTGGTCCATCAAGAAGGAGCCACGTTGCTCACCCTCCGTAAACGCGTACATGCACACGATCGGGACGTCGTGGCGCTTAGCAGTGAGCACTTCGCGTTGCGTCCACGGCCTGGCCGAATACGTGTCGGTTCGAACCATCAACATCGCGGCACTTGCAGCAGCCCCATCGAGGGCCTTTTCCCACTCCTCACCAGCCTGGATGTCGTGAGCGTCGAAGAAGGAATCTAGCCGGGTACTCTCGATCTCGCTGCGTACTGCCTCGTAGAGGTGACGCCCGTCCCGTGCTTGATCCTCAAGCCATGAGTTGTGCTTCGAGTGGCTCACAAACACCGACACGCGGGTCGTCAAACCCTCCTCGGCGAGAAGCCACTGGGTCACGGCCTGGGCCACTTCCCTCCCAAGAACCCCTGGGTCGCCCCAAACACTTGAGCCCAGGGACTGTCCGGAGAGGACAGCCTCCGCAAGATACGTTCCTGTGACTGATAGGCCCGGGGCAATCAGTGGCAACACCAGCGTGCCGCTTGCTTGAGCCGTCAACAGGTGGTCGATGTACTTTCGCCAGGGCCCCCCGGCTTCGACCGCAGTCAAGAGCTCGACCCCGACGACAAGTACCACCACGTTGAACTCGGCGCGAGCGCTTCGATCGTCCGGGGGCAAAGGTCGGGGACTGCCGCCAGGCTCCCACGGGACGCTCCGCGAGTAGACCTCCACGGCCCCTCCTACGAGGCCGGAATACGCCGGGCCATGGAAGTGGTCTAAGAGTTCCTTGTACCTTTCGGCCCCGCCTGGCTCGTCGGGATGCCAGGCCACAAACAGATCCAATATCGGCGGGACCGTCACGTTTACCTCCTACCCTCGACGCCAGCGCCGGGCTTGCTCTCCGCAATCCGGGGAACTGCGATCGCTGTTGTCACTCGCACGAGCGATTGTTGACCATCAGATCCTTTGTCGACCCTGTCGCGGGGTCCATCTCGTCGCGTCGAGCAACAGCTTCCTCCACCCAGGTTGCGATCGTGCTGTCGCTCGGGGCTGGGCCATAAAGGCGGGCGTAGCCGGTCGATACGCCGTCTGTGGTGTCCAGATTGAGCGAGAGCCGGGCGGGCGCCTTTGCGCCGCCACCTGCAACCGACGGAAGCTGGACGCCGATCAAACCACCAGTCGCGCTGTCATCGAAGCTCCGTAGCGTCGCGGCGATCTCCCAATCGACGTAGCGTCGAGCCCATGTGCATCGGCCGAGGAGCACGACCGTGCACGACGTGCCCGCGATCTTGTCTTCACGGATCCGCCTCATCACATATTCGGGATCATTACTGTTGATGTGCTCCGCGAAGTCGTCACCCTTCTCGTCAATCCCGAGCGTGCGGATCTCCTTGAAGTAGCCCTCAAAGCGTTTGCACCAGACACTTGCTTCGAGTTCGTCGGCCTGGTGGAACGACAGGAATATCTTGCGCATCAGTCCCTTAGAGTGTGGTTCTTTCAGTGGCGCCCATCTCAGAGAGATCCTGCATTCCGAGCGCGGTCGACCTTGGTGTGGACTTCCAGTCCGCCACGCGACTCCCATAATCGAGGCCGACCAAAGGACAAAGCGATCGGTGCCGATCCGGATCGGCTCTAATGTCGCTGCTGAATCGGCCCCAGTGCCTGGCGCTCAGACCCTCGCGGGCTGCGATGCTCGAGAACCTCCGGCCGAGGATGAGCGCTTCAGGTGAGCCCTTTCCCTCCCATCCGGGTAGCTCCGCCGAGAAGTTCACTGTTGGCATAGATGAGTGAAGGCCCCAGTCGATGGCGGCCTCCACCTCGTAGACGCGCCGTCCATCCTGGAGAAGGTAGAGACCGACGGCAACCAGCCACTGATTTTGCACCCCGACACAGATCTTCGAAGTTTCGGCCTCTGAGATTCCGGCCTCGCGAAACAGGATCCTGATCTGATCCTGAACTGCCTCGGCGCGCGTGTAGGCGTTGGTGTAGGTGAAGGTCACGACCCCGCGCCTTCGACGTACGACTTGGTTGCGATCGCCCGTTCTTGCCACAGCATCAGTCCCGCGTCCACGAGGCGCTCACTCGAAAGGCGTTCGCCACCAAGGTCGGCCAGGAATTGAGCCGCCTCCTGGCTGCGCGGCTTAGCCAGACGGGCCAATTGTCCGGCGAGCTTCTCGATGTGACCGTCCGCCGCCGAGGCGAGAATGTCGATACGCAAATCCGAAAAGAAAGCGATTGAGGCGTCAGGCAGCTCCGCCAGTAGTGACAAGACGGCCGGCTGATCTGCGAGGTCGCTCAGCATCGCGCCCACGACCTCGACACGTTCGCTCTCAGTGGGCAGCCACGGGAAAGCCCGCATTCGACCTGGCCGCCGAAGCGGCGGATAGATCTTCCCGAGATCGTTCCCGGTCAAGATCACCGGGACCCGGCGTAGCCTCGTTCCGGCCGCGTGCGTTGGATCGTCCGCGAGGTGCATCAACTGCGCGAGGACCTGCTGGTGGTTGACCGTCGTCGTACTGTGTTCCCACTCCCCCACGGTCGTGTCGACGTCATCGATCACAACTGCGGCGAGTTCTCCTTCGTCGACTCGGTGGCCAGCGTCTTGGTAAAGGTCGAGAATCATCTTTCCGGGCAAGCCCGCGCGATCACTCTCAAGGTCTGCAGCATTGATCGATACCGGGGCAACACCTCTCTCGGAAAGATGTGCGCGGAGCTGGAAGCTCTTTCCATCGCCGGGTCGCCCAAAGACGCCGAGGATGAGAGGCCATCCTGCGACGCCGGTGTAGCTCATCACCAGGTGGCGATCGACGGCGGCGCGAAACCGTGAGGGGACTACGACAGTCATCCATCTCCTATCCGACGGTCGTAGCGTCCCCCAAACTACCGACACTCGGGGCAAATGTTACCCGAGCCTGCCTCGAATTTGTGGGCCTCATCAAGCGAACTCGAAGACACCCGAGCGGAAGAGCCGCGAGGACAGGGTGGCGTGCGGGGGAGAAGCGTCGCGATCTAGTGGTCGGCTGGATACTCGCGCTCGCTGAGGTGCAGACGCCATGTCTCCCAGACGAACTCCGCAACCGCCACGGTTGCGTTGAATGCGAGGAAGGAGTGGCGGGGCTCGGCGGGGCTCACGTAGCGCTTGCCGTGGTGATCGCCGATCCTGTTTCGCAGTTCGGCCAACTTCTGCACGCTCGTCGTGAGCGCTTGCAGAATGCTCTTGATCGAGCCGCTCGCGTCATCGTCAGTGGGCACGGACTTGGCGTTTATCTCAAGGGCGACAGCCACCTTGTTCCAGAGCGGCGGCAGGTCGTCGTTCTCGGGCTCCTCGATTTCGAGACCGGCTAGAACTGTCAGGAAGAGGGTCTCTAGGAGGGTCTTGCATGCCGCGATCGAGGCCGCGGGCTTGGTGGTCAACGTGCGCTCGATCTCGTGGAGTTCTAGTTGGAGCGTTTCGCTCTCCTCGAGGTCGGGAGCGTTGATCAGCCGCGTGTAGCCCGATGCCCGGAACTGTCCCGCCTCGCGCCAGCTAGGGGCGTTCCTTCGGCCTCTTCGCGCGGCTGCGTGCGCCTGTTGGAGGCTCCGGGCCGTGACTCCTTCTGGCAATACAGACGAGATCAGCCGTGAAACGTAGGCGGGGGATTTGTGACCATTGATCTTGCCCGGGAAGACGAAACCCTCAGCAGAGTCTCGAATCTTCCCGGCGAGGCGAGGGTTGAGGTAGACCACTTGGTCAACGTCGCGCTGACCCCGCACCTTTAGTTCCCAATGGCCGTCTTGTTGGTCGAGATCGCGTGTGTGAAGACTCGCGATCTCACCAGCAGTCAGGCCCGCGTCCGAAGCGAGTTCGACCATGAAGCGAGATTGCGGGTCCGCTTCTCGTAGGGCTCTTGCAACGTCGGCCCGCCGAGCGGGCTTCGGAATCGTGCGCGGTGCCTTGATCAATTCCCAACCCAGAGTCGGATTCGGCGTCACCACTTTTCCCGGGCCCGCAGCCCAGCCGAAGAAGAGGAGCAAGCCGTGCTGATGCACGCGCCGGGTGTTGGGCAGCCATCCCTCCCGCGCGACGAACCGATGAAGGTCGGGAAGCGCGACGGACCCGGGGCCAGTGGGATGCGCTGCAGCGAACATACGAACGGTCCGCAGGCGCAGGTCGACAGTCCGCGGCTTCGCTCTTCCAATGAGGTAAGGCGTGTAGTCGTCGAGTGCCTCTTGCCACTCGGGGGTAAGTGAGTCCATCTGATCCTCCACTCGGAGAGTAGACCGCACCATGGATCGAGCGCGGCCAGGGCTTTGGGCTCCCTCAGAAACGGACGGTTACGCCTCTCAGATCAACCCCGAACCGACTACCTCCGTCGGCCTCGGCGGCGTGCGTTCTCGAGTGCCTTTGGTATAAAGTCCTCGCTCCTGCCAGGCTCGAGCCATGACCGCTCGCACCGAAATCCAGGCCCTTCTCTCCGCGTCCGCCGCTGCCCTGCAGAATGATCCCATCCAGCAGATGAATCTCATCGCCGGGGACGACGAGACGTACAACCAGAACCAGATCTTCGCCCGAATCAACGCCATCCAGCAGGCGCTTCTGCTCCTCGCGGACAAGATCGACAGCCGCCCCTAGTCAGCGTCAGGGCAGTCCGTGCGCTTGGCTCCCGCGGGATCGAACGCGCGTGGATGCGGGCTCTGGAGAGGCCGGTCTGCCGAGCGATCTCGACAGCGCCCCGACCGTTGGCTCGGAGTCGACGTACCTCCGCGACCTTCTCAGCGGTCAGCGCGGTGGGATGTGGCTGCTGGTAAATGCCCATTTCGGCGAAGAGGCGGCGCTCAAGAAACTGGGATCCAGTCGCCTGGGCGCGACAAGGTTCACGGTCTCGGACAAGAGAACAGGTCCTGCTCTGGGGGAGAGCCGTCAGAGACAGAAAAACCCCTGATCAACAGAGGTTTTTCGTGGCGGTACCGGTGGGATTTGAACCCACGGTGGGCTTTCACCCACACAACTTTTCGAGAGTTGCACCTTCGGCCGCTCGGACACGGTACCGCCGACGATCTTAGCCCAGCTCTCGGGCGCCCTTTCGCGGCTGGTTCATAGGTTCGCCCAACACTCCCCCGAGGCTGCGGGACGACTCTTGCGAGCATGGCAGACACGAAGAACACCGAGGTGCTCCCGGCTTCCGAGCCGCCGGCACCTGTCCAGACCGCCGCTCCGGCGACGGTTGTGCGCGAGCGCAGCAACTGGGCGACGCCGCTCATCGCCGCTCTCGTTGTCGTCGCGGCGCTCGTCCTCGGCGGCGTCAGCGGGTTCGCGCTCGCTGCGGCCACCAACACCGGCGGGCGACCCGCGATGCAGCAGGGTCAGCAAAGCGGACCGCAGCAAGGTGGACCTCAACAGGGTCCCCAGCAGGGCGGCCCGCAGCAGGGTCCCGGCGGGCAGCAGGGTCCGCGCCCCGAGCGTCCGATCGACGACTCCGACGAGTCGACTGAGGATGACGAGTCGACCACCGAGGATGAGTCGACCGAGGGCTGACCCCTCCACTGGAGCCCGCGACATCCGATCCCCAACCGGATGCCGCGGGCTCCCTCACGCTGTCGCCGGTGCCACCTAGGCTGACCGCATGGCCCGCCCGTCGACCCCCGGATTCGCGTGCCGGGAGTGCGGCTGGACCACCGTCAAGTGGCAGGGCCGCTGCGGCGAATGCCAGGTGTGGGACTCCCTCGTCGAGCAGGGCGCCCCCACCTCGAAGGTGACGGCCGTCGCCGTCTCGCAAGCGCGGGCCGCGCGCCCGATCACGCAGATCGGCACCGAGTCGAGCGTGCACCGGCCGAGCGGCATTGGCGAGTTCGACCGCGTGCTCGGCGGCGGCATCGTGCC
>CAZCEE010000003.1:0-31091 GCA_964497165.1 uncultured Schumannella sp.
AGCCTGGCTCGGCCGCTGGAGACCTGCGCTGGGGAGCCTTCCGGGAGGGCGGCTACCTCAAGGGCTTCCGCCCGGCCCCGCTCGAACCCAGTGGCCGCATCGAACTCGTGCACGGGTCAGGCAGGTCACTGAGGCTCGAGGGTACGATCGAAGGCGCACCCGCCCCATGGCTCGGGGTCTGGATGAATCGGCGCGGGTTTCCGGCCGGTGGCGAGTTTGAGCACCTCGGCGTCGAGTTCACGACGAGCCCGACCGACTCGCTCGCTGACGCGATCGCAACCGGCTCGGCGAAGAGACTCGCGCCAGGACAGAGGTTCCGTGCAACGGTTCAGCTGACTACGGCTGCAGAGCAGTGACACCTTCGTGTGCCAACTGGGCGCTCCGCGGCCCGTCCTCGTTGAAGCTCATCGTGATCGACTCACCACCGTCGGCGAACGTCACGGAGGTCGGCGACTGAGGCGATGTCGGGAGCGGATCGGACCGTGTGTAGTCGCCCAACAGCAGGTGCCGGTACGACTTGAATCGCTCAACCGCGTGACGGTATCGCTCGAAGTCGGCCTTCGGGGCTTCCCAGAGCTTCCCGCTATAGCCAAAGGCCCCCGCGCCATGCGAGAGGAAATCGTAGTCGTCGAAGTCGTGGCGCGGCTGGCACAGGTTCGTGTTTGCGTAGTTGCCGGGGAGCACCGCGTTGAGGCCGTGCTGCATGGCGCGCACGACGTCCGAGTTCGTGGTGTGGTCATTGATCCAGAAGCTATGACCGCGACGGGCCATGCCGAGGTCGATTCGATGGCCGCCACTGGCGCATTGCTCCACGAGGAGATCGGGACACGCTGCCATTACCTCGTCCAGCACCCGGTACAGGCCGGCGATGTGGCCGATTTGCCGCCAGCCGATCTCGCCCGTAGGGACACCATGCTCCCAGTTCGGCCGGGGCTTCTGGTTGAAGTCCCAGCGCACCCAGCGCATACCCCACTCGTCGTATGCCCGCACTAGCCGGTCCATCCACCACTGCTGCACCTCCGGCAGTCCGAAGTCCATGAGGGCGACGTCCGGAAAGACCAACCGCAGACCGGGCGCAACGAGCGGGAAGTCCAGGTGCGCTGTCGGGCCCGGATCGGGGGATTCGAGAAACCACTCCGGGTGGGCTCGGTAGAGGTCACTTGAGCGGTGTGCCCATTCCGGCTCGAACCAGCTGCCGTACTTCATCCCCTGCGACCTGACATATTCGGCGAAGGGCGCGATGCCGTCTGGGAACTTATTTGGGTCGCCCTCGTCCCAGTTGCCGATTCCGGTGCGCCAATTTGCCCTGTTCTCGCTGGGCCCCTGGGGCGGGAACCAGCCCCCGTCGACGCAGAGGTATTCGAGCCCGGCGCTCGCTGCCGCGGCCACTGCGGGCCGCAACGACGCAGCCGTGAAGTTGTCCCGGAAGGCGAACCAGTGGTTGTAGGACACCGGCGGCAGTGTCTCTTCCCCGTTGAGGAGCGGTGCGACGTGCCTGCGGATGTGCCGACGGATTGCATTGGAGCCGTCCTCAACCGTGCCGTCGAATGCCGCGACCAGCGTGCGGGCCAAGGGGATGCTCTGGCCTGGGCGGAGGTCAAGCGCGAGCCCCCACAGTCCGACCTCGATGCCGACTAGACGATCGTCGACCGACACCGACGACAGCGAGTTCTGCTGGAACGACATGCCCCACGTGCCTGACCACTCCAACATGAAGGCGAGCCCGGTGCTGCCATGCCCAGCGGCGAGGATCGCCACCGGGATCGTTTCCACGGACGAGCGTCCGTCCTGGGCGGGTGCCACGATGGTCGGCGTCTGTGCCTGTGGCGTGTCGACGAGTTGCCGGTCGACTACGGCGAAGTCGTGTGGTGGGAACGAGGTCGGGAACAGGCGAGCACCGTTTACCGTGCGGAGCCAGGGCTGGCCGGTCTCGCGGCGGAAGCGCAACGTCATGTCGACCGTGAGCGTCCTCGAAATGTCGGCCACGCGCTTGGAGCCACGGTTCGTCACGCTGCCCCAGATCTCAACGGCGCGGGTGTCCGGGGTGAACTGGAAGAAGGTGTCTGCTTCGAGACCGGTGCTCGATCCGCATCGCATCCGGTACAACCCCCGGCCGACGGACTCTGGCTCGGCCGCTTCCCAGGTCGTTCCAGGAATTGGCGGCACCCCAAAGGGCACGCTCGTCGGCTCGATTTCGAGTGGGTCGAGATCGAGCTCACGGCGAAGCAAGTCGTGCCAGGTCATATGGTGACTCCCTCCGCGAGACTGCGCCGCAGCGCGCGTCGCTCCGCTTGTTGATCGGGGTCGGCCACCAGGTTGGCGGCCCACAGGCGTTGCGTGTAGACGTGCGTCGGGGCTGAGGTGACCTGGCCGGCATCGCCCATCTCGACGATCCGCCCCTGGTACATGACGGCGACGCGGTGCGAGACGTGCCGGATGACGGCTAAGTCGTGCGAGATGAACAGGTAGGCGACCCCAGTGCGCTCCTGCACTTCGATGAGCAGTTCCAGGACCCTGAGCTGTGTGGAGAGATCGAGGGCTGATACCGGTTCGTCGCAGATGATCAGGCGCGGGTTGAGGGCGAGGGCCCGTGCGATCGCCACCCGCTGCCGCTGCCCGCCAGAGAACTCCCGGGCGAAGCGGTCGAGCGAGTCGGCGGGCATCGACACGCGGTCGAGTAGGTCGCGCACCCGCGCCGTCGACTCCCGGGCACCGATGCCCTGCGCGAGCAGCGGCTCGGTCAAGATGTCTCGGATGCGCATGGCCGGGTTCAGGGAAGAGTACGGATCCTGGAACACGACTTGGATGTGCCGGGCCAGGGTTCGCCGTTCACGGCTGTTCGCATGCGTGATGTCGCTCCCTGCGAAGGTGATGCTCCCCGCGGTGGCCCGGGCTAGCCCGAGCACTGCGCGGCCAAGGCTCGTCTTGCCGGAACCCGACTCGCCGACCAGGCCGACGGTCTCGCCGGGAGCGATCGTGAGACTGACATCTTCGAGTACCCGGTGCTGCCGGCGGAGCGAGCCGTACGCGACATCAAGGTTGTCGATTGCGAGCAGGTCATCAGGCATGCCGCGACTCCTTCGGCGACTTGAGCGCCGGCCGTGCTGCTCTGTCGTCCAGCACCGAGTCGAGCAGCATCCGGGTGTATTCGTGCTTCGGGTGAGCGAACACCTCCCTGACAGACCCCTCCTCCACCATGCGACCCTGCCGCATCACGATCACCCGGGTGCAGATGTCCGCGACCACCCCGAGGTTGTGCGTCACGATGAGCATGCCCATGCCGAAGTCCTGTTGCAGATCGAGCAGCAGGTCGAGGATCTCCGCTTGCACCGTGACGTCCAGGGCCGTCGTCGGCTCGTCGGCGACGAGCAGGCGTGGCTTGCACGCGATGGCGCCTGCGATCAGCACCCGCTGAGCCATCCCGCCCGAGATCTCATGCCGGTAGGAGCGGAACGTCCGTTCGGGGTCGTGGATGCCGACGCGATCGAGCATCGCCAGAGCGACGGCCTTCGCCTCGCGGTGGCTCAGCGCGGACTGTGCACGGATACCCTCGACCAGCTGCGATCCGACCGTGAACGACGGATCCAGATTCGACATCGGCTCCTGTGGGACGTAGGCCATCACCCGCCCCCGGAACTTCTTGACTACCGACTCGGTTTGGCCAAGGAGTTCTTGTCCCTCGAGACGTACCGAACCGCTGAGTATCTCGGCCTGGTCGGGCAATAGTCCGAGCACGGCGAAGACTGTCTGCGTCTTGCCGGACCCCGACTCCCCAACGAGTCCGACCACCTCGCCTGGCGCGACCGTGAATCCGACTCCGTCGACGACAATGCTCGATTGCGCGTCGGTCGGGTACGCGACCTGCAGGTCGCGTACGGATAACAGGGGCTGGTCGGGCGCTGCGCTTCCAAGCGATTCGCCCGGGGATGCCGGCTCGGGCAACGAGGCTCGGTCCGCAACGTCACGCCTCGGAGGCCGCGTGGTGCTACCGCCGTTCGCGCCGGCACCCTCGAGGGCATCTCGCGCGGCGTTGCCGACAAGCACGAACGCTGCCATGACGATACCGAGCGCCAGGCCCGGCCAGATGAGCTGCCAAGGAGCGATGTAATAGTTGGTGAAGGCGTCACTGAGCAGACTTCCCCAGCTGGGTTCGCGGGGGTCACCGAGACCGAGGAACTCAAGTCCGGCGGCGATGGCGATGGCCGCACCAGCGAGGAACGCGGCGAGGATGATGATCGGCCCCTTCACGGCGAGCAGCACGTGGCGGCCCATGATCCGAACGCTCGAGAGGCCGGAGACGCGCGCGGCATCGACGTACAGTTCCTTGCGCACCGAGATCGTGAGCGCTCGCACGAGGTAGAAGACCCCCGGTGCAGACATCACACCGAGCGTCGCCATCGCAACCGGCAGGGAGACATCGATCAGGGTGTAGAGGCCGATGAGCACCACGATGGTCGGCGCGGCGATCAGCACGGCGAAAATCCAGGTGCCGATGCTGTCAACAGTGCGGCCGAAGTACCCGGCGAGCAGCCCCATGACGACGCCGAGCAGTAGGGCGACACTGGTGAGCGTCACGCTCGCGATGACCGCGCTCCGTGTGCCCGCGATCAGTCGGGACAGGATGTCGCGGCCGAACTTGTCACCCCCGAGGAGATACTCGCTGGTGAAGGGCAGCGCGTTGGCCAGGCGCAGGTTGATCTCCTGCGGCGGGAACGGCATGATCCACGGCTGGATGAGGGCGACGACTCCTAGGACTGAGAGCACGACCATGCCTGCCACAGCCATCGGATTGCGCAGCAGCAGACGGAACAATCCGCGCCGCACAACTGGGGTCGACCCGACAGCCGTCGAGACATCGATCGCCATCAGGTGACCGTCGCCTTCGGGTTGAGAATTCCCGTCAGGATGTCCGTGACGAGGTTGATCAGCACAATGATGCCGACGGTGAAGGCCACAACGCCGAGCACGACGGGCACATCCCCCCGGAGCCCGGAGTTGATGGAGACGGTGCCGAGTCCCGGCAGCGCGTAGATCCGTTCGACGATGATCGCGCCGCCGAAGAGCCCGATGACCTGCAGCGACAGCAGGGTCAGTGCCGGTGGCGCAGCATTGCGTAGCGCGTGGCGCAGCACCAACGATCGCGTCGAGATCCCACGGGACCGCAATGTTCGGATGTACTCCTGCCCGAGCACGTCGATCATTGACCCCCTGATCTGATTGCCGATGAAGGCGACCACACCTAGCGTGATTGCGCTCGATGGGAGGAAGACCGTAGAGAGCCAGCCGGTCGGTGAGTCGTCGATGGAGATGAATCCCGTTGCGGGAAAGAGCCGGAGGGTGAGCCCGAATATGATCACCAGGATCAGCGCCATCCAGTAACCAGGGATCGCCTGAACCAATACCGAGAGCAACTGGAGTCCGCGGTCGATCCAACCCCGCCTGGTGGCGGCGAATACGCCAAGCGGCACGGCGATCAGCACGGTGAGCAGGAGGCTCACGAGCACAAGGCTCATCGTCACCGGGATCCTCGATGCCAGGATCTCCGAGACGGTCTGGCCAGACTGGTACGACAACCCAAGCGTTCCGGTGAAGACCGACCCCAGCCATTCCAGGTACTGCACCGGGAATGGCCGAAGCAGTCCGAGCGACTCCGCAGTCGCGGTCACTTGCTCAGCGGTGGCGTCGGGAGGGAGCGTGTTGCGGGCGATGGCCTCGCCCCCGCGCGCGAGAAACAGCCAGAACGTCAGCGCCGTCACAGAGAAGAATACGACTACCCCGGTGAGCACCTTCCGGATGATGAACTTCACCATGGATGCGACCGCCTGGTTTGCAGTGGAGCATGGAGGTCGGCCGAAGGCACGAGGATCGGCTGGAGCACCTCGTTGCGCATGACTCGACCCTAGCACTAATGCCGAATGTTGACATTTTTCGAAGTGGATCCGTTGCGGGGGCGGTCAACTTTATACAATCGACGCATGAGCGATTCTGGATCGTCGGTGCCCGTGCTCTTCAAGGAGCGGTGGGAGATCGTTCAAGACGAGATCCGCCGACGCATTCTCAGCGGTGAGATCCCGCCGAACGCCCCGATCAAGGAGGTGGAGATCGCCGTCTCATTGGGGGTCAGTCGGGGGCCGGTGCGCGAAGCGATCCGTGCGCTCGAGATCAGCGGGATAGTCTCGCGGCGCCCGCAACGTACCTCCATCGTCACGCCGATCACACGGGCGGACATCGACGAGATCTACAGCCTGCGTGCGGTGCTCGAAGACTTGGCGATAACACGATCGATCGAAGCACATCCTGTCGAACTCGCCGCAGACCTCACCCAGCGCCTGGCTGCGCTCACCGGCGCGGTGGCGGCCGGGGCAGACGTTGCAAGGATCGCCGAACTGGACATCGAACTGCACGACGCCTTCTACAAGTGGGCAGACAACCGACGTCTCGAAGCCACCTGGAATACTCTCCGCGATTCGCTGCGCCTGTTTATGACCTTCACCAACAGCGGTCTGAGCCAGAGCAGCCCGGACGCAGGGCACCGGGCGATCGTCGATGCCGCCGTCGCGGGCGATGTCGAACTGACTCGATCGCTTGCCCAGCGGCACCTCCGCGAGGCACGCTCGATGGTGCCCACGATCCCGCTCGAGTGATCTGCTCGCCGCGCCGACCTTGCCGCGATGGTCGAACTAGAGGCGCGAGGTCAACCCGGCGTCGACCGGAATGACGCAGCCGTTCAGAGCACTGGCCTGCGGGCTGACCAGGAATGCGATCACCTCGGCTACCTCCTCGGCACGCATGATACGACCGATCGCGTTTGGCTGTGCAGAGAAGCCCATGTCATGGAGAGATTGTCCCTGCCGCTCCTCGTACTCGGCGAGCATTTCGGTGTCCGTGGCCCCGGGCAGTACAGCGACCACCCGGATTCCGTAGTGCTCGAGGTCGAGCGCCATCGCCCGGCTGAGCGACGCTGAGGCGCCCTTGCTGGCGGCGTACGGGGCGACGTTCGCCGCGGTCGCGAGGGCGTGGACGCTGGAGACATTCACGATGATCGGCAACTCTCCCGCTTGCAGGAACGGGATCGCCGCCTGCGACACGTGGTAGATCGAGTCGAGGTTCACGGCGAGCGTGTTTGCCCACACCTCCGGCGTCACGCGGTCGATCGGCGCATCGAATCCCGCGATTCCCGCGTTGTTCACGACCGCATCGAGGCGGCCGTGGATATTGTGCGCACGATCAACCTCGCGGCGGACGGCCTCGCGGTCCGTTACGTCGGCGAGGTGGGTGGAGAGCACCTCGGTGTCCCGGTACTCGGTCGCCAGGTCGCGAAGGCGATCGGGAACGCGGCCGAACGCCGCTACGCGGTAGCCGCGGTCTACAAGCAGCCGCACCACTTGCCGCCCGATCCCCCGGGTGGCTCCGGTGACCAACGCGACTCGCGCCGGAGCGACACCCTCGCTGTGCTCGTCATTGACCACCGGGCTGCTCCTCCATTGTCAGGGCGACCTTGATGTACCGCTCCGGGTTCATTCGTACCGCGTCGAAGGCCTCGGCTCCAGCGTCGATCGAGTACGACTGAACATAGGCGGCCAGGCCGGTCTCCGCCGCGAGTATCGTCGCCGCACGCTCAAGATCCAGCCGGGTGTACGCATAGTGCCCACTCAGTCGAATACCACGACTGATGATCTCGGACAGGTCGAGCGACGAGCGGGCGTCGCGGAGCCCAACTAACAGCACGTCGCCGCCATTCGCGGTGTGCCGGATGGCGGCGGCACGCGAAGCCTCCGCCCCGACCGTATCGATCACAAGGTCGCAGGCGAGCGGATCACCGTCCGAGAGCAGCACGCCCGCGCCCGCCTTCGTCGCCGCATCTTGTCTCGCCGGGATTGGGTCGAACGCGAGGATCTCGCCGGCCCCCAACACTTTCGCGATGATTACCGAGAGGATCCCGAGTGTGCCGCACCCGAGAACTCCCACGCGGCTGCCTTCGTGCACTCGCCGGTCGAGCGCATGCAGCACCGTTGCAGCGGGTTCGACCAGCGTGCCCTGGAGCGCGGTCGCGCCGTGCCACTCGATGAGCCGATCGGCGGCAACGACAATAAAGTCCTGATTGCCGCCATCGGCGTCAAGCGAAAGCAGGTGCCGCTGGGCACAGAGGTTCCGCCGATCGCCAAGACAGAGGTCGCACTTGCCACAGGTCGAAAGAGGGTCCACCACGAACTTCTGTCCGGGGTGCCCGTCGAGCTCGACGACCAGCTCGTGACCGAACACCGTGCCTGCGCGCCGCTTCTGGGTCTGGCCGCTGTATGCCTCGACCTCGCTTCCGCATATGCCGGAAGCCAGGACGCGCACGAGCACCTCGCCGCTTCCCGCGGTCGGGGCCGGACGTTCGGTGAGCGTCATCACCCCCGGCCCCTCGAAGACCAGAGCTCTCACTGCAGCACCTCCATCATGCGTTCGATGGCGCGGATCTGAAGCATTCGCATTGCACGCGTTGAGGAGTAAGCAATATGCGGAGTCATGGTCACGCGCGGGTGCTTCGCGATCTCTGCGGCGGTGCCGGTGGGTGGCTCAGAACTGAGCACATCCAGGGAAGCCCAGCGGAGGGCTCCGGAGTCCAATGCGTTGATGAGCGCTGGCTCATCAACAAGACTGCCGCGGCCGACGTTGACAAGGTGTCCGTCAGGACCGATCGCCTCAAGCACCGACGTCGAAACGATGCCCTTGGTCTCGGCACTGAGCGGCAGGTGCAGGCTCAGGTGGGCGGATGCTGCCGCAAGCGAGTCGAGATTCGCGTGCCGGGTGGCGACCAGCCCGTTGCCTGTCTCGTTCTCCAGGTCGACGAACGGGTCAAAATAGTGCACCGGGAACCCGTGATCATTCACGCGCTTTGCGAGCGCACGCCCGATCCTGCCCAGGCCTGCGATACCGACGGGTTCGGCCTCTGGCGGCTGCAGCGTCCAACCGCCACTCAGCCACTCTCCGCGCTTGGATGCGCGGTCCGCTTCCACCAGTCGGCGATTCGCCGACAGGATTGCCGCGAACGCGTGGTCGGCGACTTCATCGATGCAGTAGTCGTCAACGTTCCGGACAGTGATACCGCGCGCCGCGGCGGCATCGAGGTCGATGTTGTCGAGTCCGACGCCGTACCGCACGATCACTTTGAGGTTGGGAAGCCGATCGAGTAGCCCGGCATCGATCGGTGCCCATTGCACGAGCAGCGCGATCGCGGCGGAGGCGTCACGGGCGATGACGTCGGGATCCCGAGTGCCCAACCGCAGCAGGTCGTATCTGGAGCCGAGCAGCTGGGAATCCAGTCGGGGGTCTCCGAAGTCACGGTCGGTAAGAGCGACTACTTCTTTGTTGATTCGCATGTCACCTCAATGTCGAATGTTGACATGTATCATTATGCAGTGCAACCGGTCGAAGCTCGACGCGCTCCAATCTGAAGGATGACGGCCAATGAACGCCCGCAACCGCCCGCCCGCCCAAGCGCTGGTGCTCACGGCCGGCGACGATGTCGCCGTAGCCATCGAGAGCCTCGACTCTGGGCAGATTGTCCAGCTGTCCGACGGGCGGTCCGTCACCGCGGTCGACGACGTCATCCGCGGGCACAAGCTCGCGATCACCCCGCGGGAGCCAGGCGAGCTGGTGCGTAAGTACGGTCAGCCAATCGGCGTCGCGACGGCCTCGATCCGGGTCGGCGACCACGTACACACCCAGAACCTCGGGATGTCCGACCACGAACGTGACTACGAGTTCGGGACCGAGGCGATCCCGCCCCCGCTACCGGACTTTGGGGAACGGCCGACATTCCTCGGCTACCGGCGGGCGTCCGGGCGAGTCGGTACGCGCAACTACATCGGCGTCGTCACCTCGGTAAATTGCTCCGCGACAACTGCGAAGTTCGTCGCCGAGCAGTTCCGCGGACCAGCACTGGATGCCTTCCCGAACGTCGACGGGGTCGTCGCGCTCACCCACCAGGGCGGCTGCGGGCTGGTGGGCGGCTCCGAAGGTGCCGAGGTGCTGCTTCGGACCTTGCGCGGCTACGCCGTCCATCCCAACTTCGCCGGCATCCTGCTGCTCGGACTTGGGTGCGAAGTACTGCAGCTTGATCTGCTCACTGACACGATGGATTTCGCCGACACCACGCTCGTGGAGCGTCTCACTATCCAAGACTCCGGCGGAATCCGCGCGACCGTAGAGATCGCTGCGCAGCACATCCGGGCCATGCTTCCCAAGGTGAACGCCATGCAACGTGAGTGCGTCGACGCGAGCGAGCTCATCCTCGGCCTGAACTGCGGCGGCTCTGACGGGCACTCCGGTATCACCGCAAACCCGGCGCTCGGCGTCGCGTCCGACATGCTGGTCGGCCTCGGCGGCACGTCTGTGTTGGCCGAGACACCCGAGGTGTATGGGGCCGAGCACCTGCTGACCCGGCGTGCAGTTTCGGAGCGGGTCGGTAGGAAGCTTCTTGAGCGCATCGATTGGTGGCGCGGCTACGCAGCGCAGGGCGGCGGCACTCTTGACAACAACCCATCGCCGGGTAACAAGGCCGGTGGGCTCACCACCATCCTTGAGAAATCGCTTGGGGCAATCGCCAAGGGCGGGCGCGCGCAGCTCGTGGAGGTCCTTGAGTACGCCGAGCAGATCCGGGAGCCCGGGTTCACCTTCATGGACACGCCCGGCTACGACCCGGTCTCGGTCACTGGCCTGGTGGCCGGAGGCGCAAACATCGTGTGCTTCACCACGGGCCGCGGCTCGGTCTTCGGGTGCAAACCTGTGCCCTCGATCAAGATCGCGACGAACACCTCACTGGCGATGTCGATGCCCGACGACATCGACATCAATGCAGGCGTGATCTTGGACGGCACAGTGTCAGTCGAGGCCGTCGGTCTCGAAATCTTCCACCGGCTGCTGCGGGTCGCCTCTGGCGAGAAGACCGCAAGCGAACTGCTCGACGTCGGTCAGGAGGAGTTCATTCCCTGGCAGCTTGGTACGGTGACGTAGCGCCACCAGTTTGAGATGGAGTTCACTTTGTCGACAGAAAGCGGCGGATCTGGGTGCTGCGTTGAGGTAGACGTTCTGCTCGTCGCGTGACAATATCTGCATATGCACGTAGATACGCAGCCAATTGAGGATGGGGTCGACGGCCCCTTTGTGGAGCTGGCCGTCGAGGTCTTCTCGATGCTCGCGGATGCGACCCGGATTCGGCTCATCCTGGCGATGCGCGACGGCGAGATGTCGGTCAACAATCTGGCCGACATCCTGGCCAAGCCCGCCGCCTCGGTGTCGCAGCACCTCGCAAAGCTTCGCCTCGCGCGCATGGTGAGCACCCGTCGCCAGGGCACGACGATCTTCTACTCGCTGACCGACGAGCACGCGCTGCAGCTCGTTCGGGCGTCGCTGCTTCAAGCGGAGCACTCTGTCGATGCCGTCCCGCGACATCACCACTCCGCCACAGGGAAGAAGCCCTGATGGGCCACGACCACGACCACGACCACGACCACGACGGGCACTCCCACGCCCCAGGTGAGGAGCACGAACACAAACACCCGACCGGCATCGCGGGGTTCTTCCACGGACTGTTTGTGCCGCACAGCCACGACGCGTCGGAGTCGATCGACTCCGCCCTCGAGTCGAGCCAGCGCGGCATCCGGGCCCTGAAGATCAGCCTCATCGCGCTCGCCGTCACCGCGACGCTGCAGGTGATCGTCGTCGTGATCAGCGGATCGGTCGCTCTTCTCGCCGACACGGTGCACAACTTCGCCGATGCGCTGACGGCCGTACCGTTGTGGATCGCGTTCGTGCTGGGCCGACGCGCCGTGACGCGGAGGTACACCCATGGGTTCGGGCGGGCCGAGGATCTCGCCGGTCTGTTCATCGTCGCGATGATCGCGCTCTCGGCGATCATCGCCGGGGTCGAGTCGATTCGACGCTTCTTCGCGCCTCAAGAAGTGCACAACCTCTGGTGGGTTCTGGCGGCAGGTGTCATCGGGTTTCTCGGTAACGAGCTGGTGGCCGTCTACCGCATCCGCGTCGGCCGCCAGATCGGTTCAGCCGCGCTGGTCGCCGACGGCATCCACGCCCGCACCGACGGCTTCACGTCGCTCGCGGTCGTTTTCGGAGCCATTGGCGTGATGCTCGGATTCCCGCTCGCCGACCCAATCGTCGGTCTGCTCATCTCGATCGCGATCTTCGTGCTGCTGGTCGGCACCGTTCGCAGCATCGGGCGTCGCCTCATGGATGGCGTCGAACCGCCGCTGGTCGACAAGCTCGAACGCGCCCTCGCCGAAGCTCCCGGGGTGCTCGGGGTCTCCGACATCCGCCTGCGTTGGGTCGGCCATCGGCTGCACGGCTCCGCGCGGCTGAAGGTGGCGGACGTTCCCGTCTCGGGTGCGCAGCGAATCGCCCACGAGGCCGAGCACGCGGCAGAACGCGCGATCCCGAACCTCGATCGGCTCGAGCTTCGCTTCCGGGTGAATGACCAGACGCCCCACTGAGCGGATCGAGCATGGATAGCAGAGCCCCTGACCGATTGCTCGGCCAGGGGCTCCCGTGAGGGCTGTCAGCAGCAGGTGCACCCTTCGGCACACTCAGCCGTGCAGCAACTGGTGTCACAACACTCGGCCATGATCCCTCCTCTCCGTCCGTTGTTGGCGGGCGGTCTTCATGCGCAGCACCCGGGAACCGGGCACGCGCCGTCTGGGCAATCGGCGCACTCGTCCACCATGAGCGTCGTCGCCACGAGTGCGTTGAGCGCGAGGGTGAGGTGCGGGTCTGCGATCTCGTATCGGGTCTGCCGCCCTTCGGGCTCCGCCACGACGATGCCGCAGTCGCGCAGACACGCGAGGTGATTGGACACATTCGAACGGGTGAGGTCGAGGTCGCGGGCAAGTGCGGCAGGATAGCCGGGGCCGTCGAGCAGAGTGAGCAGGATGCGGGATCGGGTTGGATCCGCCATCGCCCGCCCGAGGCGCTGCACGACATCCAGGCGGGTGGCAATGGTCAGCATGTGCTGACTATACAGTGTTGGCTGACCTATCTCGATCTTGTCCAGCTACCATGTGGGGCATGCTCGACCCCGGATTGCTGGCGCAAGCGAAGCGGCTCGACGTCGCTGATCGGGTCGCGCTGATCAACGAGTTGTGGGACTCGATCGACGCCAACGAACTGCCTGTCACGCCGGAAACGGCCGAACTCATTGATGAACGGCTCCGGGAAGCGGATGCCGCTCCGCTCAAGGGTCGACCCTGGGAAGAGGTCGAGGCCGAGCTGCGCGCCCGGCTCCAGTGATCTGGTGGTGCAAGGCCAGATGCTGATGTGGCGGCGGGGATGCTGAAGTGGCTGCTGCTCGGTGGCGCAATCGTCACCGAGGTGGCCGGCTCGCTCTCACTCAAGGGAGCGCTCGAACATCCGGTGCTCTATGTCGTCGTGGTCGTCGGCTACATGGCCGCGTTCGTGCTGCTCACCTTGGTACTGCGCGCCGGAGTGCCGATCGGAGTCGCGTACGGCATGTGGGGTGCCCTCGGCGTCGCCCTCACCGCGCTGCTCTCGGCGGTCATCTTCGGCGAGCCGCTCACTCCGCTCATGCTCGTCGGCATGGCCCTGGTCATCGCCGGGGTGCTCTGCGTCGAGATCGGGTCGAGTCACCCCTCCCGCAAGAAGGAGGCCGCGTCGTGATCGCATGGCTCTTCCTCGTCGTCGCGATCCTCACCGAAGTCACGGCGACCCTCTCACTGCAGGCCGCGGTGAAGGGCAGCCGCTGGTGGTACCTGCTCGTCGTCGCCGGCTACCTCGTCGCGTTCACGATGCTGTCGTTCTCGCTGGGGGAAGGGATGCCGCTCGGCGTCGCCTACGGCATCTGGACCGCCGCCGGCGTCGCCCTCACCGCGGAGCTCGGCAAAGTGATCTTCAAGCAGCCGTTCACCTGGGTGATGGCGCTCGGAGTCGCCCTCATCATGGGCGGGGTGCTGTTGATCGAGGTGGGAGGGCACTGAGAGCGGGATGAGGCGAGCGGGAGCTTCCTGTCCGCGCGGCGGGCCGTCTACATGAGTCCTGACCCGAAGAGCCCCGATGTGTAAGGCGCGAACCACTAAGCCCACCGGCCGCGTCTCTAGCGGCTTGGTTCGCTGGCACGTCCCTGAATGCCTTCCCACTGCGCGGCGTCTCCCGGGATACCTGCGCAAGAAGCATGTTCAGGCGTTGGGCGCCATCATCGCGCCCGGCTTGCCGATAGCATGACGAAACCCCAGGGTCGCCCTGGCTTTTACACAGGGAGCGCCGATGGCCGAACGCAAGAGGTCGAGGCGACCTGGGCCGTCTACCAGAGCATCGTTGCCGCCTATCGTGATCCGGACCGAGCCGCCGGACGTCGAGCCCTGCAAGCGGTGATCGACTCGCTGCGCCGCGGCGTTCCCGAAGTCCTCGTCGAGCTGGGCAAACTCGGACGCACCCTGCATCGCCGCGCCGGCGACGTGCTCGCCTACTTCGCCTGCCCGGCACCTCGAACGGTCCAACCGAGGCGATCAACGGCCGACTCGAACACCTCCGCGGCAGCGCACTCGGCTTCCGCAACCTGAGCAACTACATCACCCGCAGCCTGCTCGAAAGCGGCGGATTCAGACCACACCTACCCGCTTGATTGCGAAGAGCCAACAAAGGTCCCGCCCTAGAAGCGTTGGTTGAGCGGTCTCGTCGTAAGAGTTCGCCGCGTGTTGAGGCGGTCCCGCGGGTGTATCAGCGGCAGAAGCGGCTGTCGGCAGATGAGCGGGTTGAGGTTGCTCGCCGATACATCGCGGGGGAGACGATGGGTTCCCTCGCCGCTTCGTTCGGCTGTCACCGCGATGCCATCCTGCGGGCGCTTGGGCGCGAGGACGTTGAGCTGCGGGACTGGCGATTAAAGGTTGCCGACCCTGCCCGAGTGCGAGAGCTGTATGAAGCCGGCCAGACGGCTGCAGAGATCGGGTCAGAGTTCGGTGTCTCGGCTACCGCGGTGCTCAGTCACCTGCGCAGCGCAGGCGTCGTTCTCAGACCCCGCGGGAAGGTTGCGCGGCACAGAGTGCCCGGCCTCCAGATATGACTGAAGCCCGCCTTCCGGGGCGGGGATCAGTCGTCGACACGTGAAAGTGTCGGAGGTCTCCGCCCAGAAGCGGGCCGCTCAGTTTGGCGGCGTGCGCGGGGGCAAGCGTTGTCCCTCGTCGGCCCCTGCCAGGTTAGGCTGCGGAACACGACGTACGGCGAAGTGACCGAAGATTCCCACTAGGGCAACTGTCCCAGTTATGGCCAAGGGCGCCGAGATGCCAGGCTCCGTCCCTGCCCCTACAACGACGCCCGCGAGAGACAACCCGAGGACGATCGGTCTAGCAACGCGCGGTACGAGGGCTGCGACCAGACAACAGCCGCCTGCCAGTGTGGTGATGGTCAGTGCCCACGTCGCCTCCGGATCCCCCAAGGATTGCGTCATCCGCAGCGCATAGACGAGAACCAAGACGGGAAGAACTCCCGTCGCCGCGAACCACCGTAATCCTCGCTCGGGACGCCGACGAACTCGACTGAACGTTAGCGCCGCCACCACCCCCGAAGTCGCGACGAGCGCCGCGAGCGTCAGAAGGGGGAGCAAATAGCTCAGACCTCCCGCGCACACCTGTTCCCGATCCAACGGAGCTGGCGGCGAGCACTGGTATCCAAGCCGGTCGAGTAGAAACATCGGCCACAGGAAGTTGGCCAAGAAGGCCGCAATCAATCCGACTCCGAGCAACGCCCACGCAATGCGGGCGCTGCTCGGAGTCATGGTTACCTGGCTAGGTGCAGGAGATGACGACGGGCGCATCGATTCCACGGTTACCGCTCGTCCAGCACGCAAGAGGTGCCGTGTAGTTTCGCCATTCAGCCAGTGTCGCCCGGTTGTAGTTTCCGGTCGGGTAGCCACTCCAGACCGACGTGATGTCCTGCACACCCATGCAATCAGTGTTCGACATCGTGTTGCCCGGGAACGAGTTGCAAAAGTGCGCCGCGACCGCCTGGATGTTGCCCGAAATCGGGCTGTACGACTGCGTTCCTCCCGGCGGGAAGATCGTGACTTGCAGCCCCGTGTACCCATCGAACTGATCGAGATTTTTCGGGTACTTGAGCCCGATCGCTAGCGAATTTGTCCGGCAGAGGTCACTCAGATCGTTGTAGTCCGCATAGGCACCGAGGCTGCCCACTGGAGTTCCGATCGAGTCGTACGCGTCCCACGTCCAACTGTAGTTCTTGGCCCAGAACCGATCCTTGTAACTGGTGTCCGAGCAAAAGGGACGCACGTTGAGGGGGTCCGCGACCGTGTCGTTGTGTTGATTGACCTCAAACTCCAGACCGATATCGTTCGGGAGCGAATACAGACCGTAGTTGAACCAGTAAGTGTCGCTCCAGACGAGGCGCGAACTGCCCGACTGGAGCGCACGGGTCTGAACGTCGTCTGCCCGCCAGTCGCCCGCCACCCGAGCACCGTCACCGTTCGCGGCCGCTTGTTCGGCGGCGCGGGCTCCGTACTCCGCTCGCACGGCGGCGTCCCCTCCGACACGAACTTCAGATCCCGTGAAGGTCGCGTGGTCGCTGCCGAGCGAGGTCTGCTCGACAGGACTGCTGCGCGCTTCCTCCTGCGCTTCCGCGCTCCGGACAACAACAAGACCGTTGACCTGCGGTTGCGTGCCGTAGTTGTACTCGAAGTACTTCAGATACTCCTCGACCGAGACCCCCGACCCCGGCGCGTACTCGCCGACGACGCTGCCGTTGTCGAAGGCGTACGCGACGACAGGCTCTCCCGCCTTCGCGGAAACGCTCAAGGCGTCCTCAAGCGTGAGAGGGTGCGCGAGAAGGAGCGTGACAGTCGTCGTCTCCGGCGTGTCCCCCGCCTGCGTGAAGTCGACGACAGGATCGTCGACGGGTGCCGCCACTACGTTCACGGACGGAACAAGCAGCACCATAACCGCGAGTATTGATGCGGCCCCGATGGCCATGCGCTTCTTCACTGAGACTCCCCCCTTCCGACCGAACGTCAATGTGCGGTCCTGATAGCAGGCTATGCGTGTCGACGGCGAGGAACAGTCGGCATTAATGCCGACGAGCGTCTCCGTACCCTGACACCCTGCTCCTAACTCAGCGGTGGCGACCGTCTCTCGCCACCGCTGTCGGGCTTAGTCGGGTCTTGAGGGCCCGTGAGGACCGATCAGGCGCAAGCATATGCAACCCCGTTGGTCCGTTGACCTCCGGATCCTCCGAATGAGGCCTCACAGCGAACCACTCGAGGTCTACGAGTAGCTGCAGCTTTCCGGTGGGGTGCTCGGCAGCGGTCTGACAGAGGCGAAGCAGCTCCCCGAGTGGTCGTCGACGTCGTTGGTCGGGTTGCGTCTCGCGATCGGCGGATTGAGGTGCCTCGCAAAGAGTGCTTCGAGGGGATGACGGTGTCTGGTTTCAGGACATTGGAGGTCCTAACGGAAACGCTCTGGAACAGGGCTCGCGCCCTAGACGCGCTCCTAGAACGGTCTCGTCACAAGAGTTCGCCACGTGTCGAGGCGGCTCCTCGGGTGCATCAGCGGCAGAAGCACCTCACACGCAGTGAGCGGGTTGAGGTGGCGAAGCGTTACCTCGCCGGCGAGAACATGGCCGCATTGGCAGCGGCGTTCAGCTGCCACCGTGATGCGATCCGGCGGGCGTTGAAGCATGAGGGCGTCGAGCCGCGCAACTGGCGGACAAAGGTGGCTGATCCGGCTCGCGTGCGCGAACTCTATGAGTCCGGCTGGACGTCCGCGCAGATCGCGTCAGAGGTCGGGGTGTCAGCCACGGCGGTGCTCAACCACCTACGCAGCGCGGGAGTCGTCCTCAGGCCCCGTGGAAAGATCCCGCGCTGAGTCTTCCTTCTGGTTGTGGCGCATGAGAGCGATGAGGGCTTTGCTGAGATGCTCGATGTAGATCTGCGGCTTCACGAGGGCTGAGTGGCGCTAGCGATGGACTCGTGATCCGACGGGATGTCGTACTTGATCAGGAGGTCGTGAACTCGCTCGATGAGCTTGAGTTTCTTCTACCCTGCGGGGGTGTCAGATTGGTTTCGCGACTAATCCTGTCGCTTCAAGCACGACCAGCTCAGTGGTGCTAGTAATCCCGGCGAGCGTCTCGTCAAGATAGATCGTGAAGAGTCGTGCAACTCCTAGGGTGTCACTCTGGATGTTCCAGGCCAACCGCGCTGCGGCAACTAACTGCTGCGGATCCGAGGTCCAGTAATCGTCTGAGACTTTCAGCGGCAAACGGCGGAGATCGTCTGGGTTCGGATGAACTACCAGTTCACCTTCCCCTGTCCGCGATACACGGTCATCTATTTCGACAAACTTTTCCAGGACTTGATCCAAGAAATAGCGCTGCCGGTTGACAGCGACAGGCTCGTCATTCAAACCGCACCTACCTAGAACTGATGATCGTATATTCCGCTAGTGTACACGGTCGAACATCCTTGCGGTCCCCAGTTGTCCGCAGGGTACGCGGTGATGATCGTGTGGTTTGTATTGCTAACCGAGACCACCGATTGGTATTCAGTACCGGATTGTCCGCGAATTCCGATTCTTACGACGTAACTGTAGGTATCGTTGCGCGATTGATAGCAGATGCGATCAGGGATCCCTAGGGACCAGCTGATTGAAGCCATTGTCAATTTTTGCCAGCTAATCGACTTGCTGTCTTTTGCGGCCCAAGTTGGCCATTGGTTCTTTCCACCGTTCGAACTGCCGTGATTCGCTTCGATATGGTCCCAACCGAGATTCGAGTTGCCCGTCAATAGCGAGACATTGAAAGGCGAACCGCCTTTGGGGTCGACTGCAGTGAAATTCTTCCAAACGCTCGGAGAGGACTTGGTTGTGGTCTTCGTTGCATTCGTCTTGCCATGTTGAGTCGCCGCTAGACCGCTCAAGTCGAACATGTTGATCGGGTCAGCTGGATAGTCGTAGGCGTTGCTGACACCGCCCTCGACGGGGTCCACCTCTAGGAAACGCCCCAGAGCGGGCACGTAGAGTCGGGCTCCCATGCTGATGGTTTGGATGGAACCTTGGTGCTCCGTGAACTTCCCGTGCCCGCCAACCCATCCGAAGTCGGCATCCCCTTCCAGGAGGTCGGGAATGCTGTCGTCCGCGGTGAGGGTGCCGATCGCCCAGGTGGTGGGATCGATGGGTTGCCCGAACGGGTCGTACTTCGCCCGTTCCCCGATTCGGATGCCGTCTTCGTCGGTGGCGATGATGTTGTCGCCGTGAAGGTTGGGGTACCCCCAACTTTCCGTGTTGTCGGCGTCGCGCACGAGGGTGACGCCGCCGGGGAGGCTGAACGTCCACTGCAGCACGTTGCCGTTGTTGTCGGCGATGGCGCCGCCGGCGAGGTAGCGGATGATCTTGTCATCGACCGTGCCGGGGGCGTTAACGTCGCGTTTCACCATCCGCCCGGTCGCGTCGAGGGTGTAGGTGATGATCGTGTCGTCCGACGTTGTGGTCGTGCCATTGGTGAGGGTGGTCTTCACGTGGCGGTCGGCAAAGTCGTACACGAGGATCTGGTCGGCCAGGATCGTCGTGTTCCCATGCAAGTCATACTTCAGGGATGGGGTCGTGCCGCTGGTGCTGAGGTTCCCACCGGCGACTGGAGATGCACCCGAAGGGGCGTTGGTCACGGTGGTGGCTGTGAGCCGGTCGGCGTTGTCGTAGCAGTACGCCACCGACGTGACCGCTCCGTCGAAGTTGTCGGTGTATCCGGTCCTGTTGCCGTTCTTCCCCGCGGCTGCATTCACTCCGCAGCCGCCGGTAGAGGCGTAGGCGTAGCTCAGGGTGTGATGCGGGATGACTGCGGTCACGAGACGGCCGGCAGCGTCGAAGGTGTAACTGGAAGTCTCGACTGCTGGGGCGGCGGTGTCGGTGAGGGTGTTCTGCAGGATCCGACCGGATTGCGATCGCACCACCTGATCCGTCACCGTGGAGGCGGCGACGATCGTCTCTTCCCAGGCGTCCTGGGTGAGCGTGATGTCGTCCCACAGCACGGTCGACCCGACATCATCGACCGAGGTGTAGCCGAGCGTGAGGTCGTGGCTGGTCGCTGTCGCGGTGAATGCGTATGTCACCTCGCTCCAGCCGGATGGTGGGGTCGCGGGAGTGGAACCGCCAATCCCATCGACGCCGATCGTGGCGTCCGTCACCCCAGTGGCGGTGTCCGCGTTCACCCACGCCGACACCGTGTACGTGCGCCCCGCGGTGAGGCCGGTGATCGTCCGGGTCGCGGACACATCCCCACCCAACGGGTCGGTCGTGGCAGTCTCGAGAACCCCTGTCCCAGCGTATGGGGTCGTTGACCCTGCCGTGGCAGTGTCGTCCGTGCCGGGTGCCCACGAGTCGAGTCCGGCTTCGAAGTCGCCCGTGTGCATCCCTACTGCGGCGTGTGGCACGGTTTCGCTGGGGAAGGACCAGGTCATCCCATCGGTCGAGCCCGTGTTCGAGCTGCGGATGATCGAGGACAGACTCGTCCCATTCAGGTAATCGACCGATTGGGTCAGCTGGTTGGATGCGTAGACCGGATCGGCCACCACGTTGTTGTCGATCGCGACGGTCTCCACCTTGCCGTCGAGGTCGTAGGTGTACGCCTGCACCACCGCAGCGGACGCTCCGGCCGGGTCAACCGTGACCGACATGACTCGCCCGGTGAGTAGCTCGTATGTGGGTGTCGTCACAGTGCCGTAGACGTCCGTTGACGACACCGTTCGGCCCAGCAGGTCGATCGTTGTAGTGAGTGCCCCTGCAGCATCAGTTGCCGAGGAGAAGAGCGGATTGCCGCCGACGGCGTAGTTGTACGTGACAGTGCGGGCCGCTGTGCCACCCCACGCCGGCATCGCAACCGTCGTCGGTCGTCCTCGAAGGTCCAGCGTCGTGCATGCCCACGCCGGCCCCCCGCCAACGTACTGGCCGACGGCGCGACCAAGGATGTCGTAGACGAACTCGATCGAGCGAGGCGAGACGGTGGCGGGGGTGGGATCCTTTTGATTTCTGAGCATCCCGTACTGCGGCACCGTCGTCGGGACCCCACATGCAGACGTCGCCAGTGTCGCGGTATCGCCGTAATAGGTCGATGTCGAGGTTGCAGAACCGCCAGACGGCATCGTTCGCGTGAGGCGTCGCAACCAGCCCGAGCCCGGAGCCTCGTACGTTGACGTCGTCGTCAGGTTGAGACCGTCAGGGTCGATGCTCGACGACGTGGCTATTCCTAGCCAAGGGTGGGTGTATCCGAGCGATGTCACGATGTCGGGGGCGTCGGCCAGTCCGGAACCGGCCGGGGCGGCGTCTTGAACAGTTGTTCGATCAGGCAGTCGATAGTCGGGTTTGAGAGCCGTCCCAGGAACGATCTCGGTCACGTTGCCGGGCTTTGTCCAGTGCAGCTGCAGGATCGAACTTCCCGAGTAATCGGCATACTCCACCCGAATCCGTCGAGTCTCCCCAGCGGTGATGGTCACGGTCTGCGCGGTCGTGGACGTGCGCGTCGCCCCGGCAATCCAGTTGTCGACGACGAGAACGTCATCCACCCATACGCGTGTCGCATCGTCCGCATAGGTCTTGAACGAATACGTGCCGGCAGTGGGGAAGGTAACGAGGCCCGTCATGCGCATGGACCAGTTGTCGAGCTGCCCGAGGTTGCCGAGGAAAGAGCCTTTGATTGAGGTGCTTGCGTGAGGGCTTCCGGTCCAGTCGTAGCGAACATCGCCAGCGTCCGCGGATCCGCCATCGAAATAGGCCTGAGCTGTCGACCCATCAGTGAGCAGAAAGCCGGTGACATCGAGAGTCGCTCCAGCGCCAGGTTGCGCCCCACCGGCAACGGTCGACAGCACTGCGATTGAGGCTCTCGCTGCGCCGGCTGGGGCCACTATGGCGAGGCTATTTAGCCGGTACCACCCGTGCGCGGGCGTGTAACCCACGACGTACTGCGTTGACGACGAGCCGACCTGGGTGCCTGCCGCGGAGAACCACGTAACTTGGATTGCAGGTGTCACACCGGCCCATGACGCTCTGAAATAGGCAGCAGCCCTGTACGTTTGGCCGGGCGTTACGGTCGCAGATCCGGGGGCGCTGTTTGTGATAGCACCGTATGAACTGGTGGGGCTGGCGCTCCAGGTATAGCGAGCGTAGCTCGGAATGCCCGACGGTCCGCCAGAACTCACGCGACTTGCTGCGCCACTGCCGCCCGGGCCGGGAGCGAAAGCCCAGTCCGTGAGGTTGACCCCGGCTTGGGGGTTTCGCACCCGGTTGGTCACCACCGTGCCCAGTCCAGTGACGAAGTCGGAGTTCACGCGTCCGTCGGTGACGCCGGGGGCACCGAGACCGAAGTTCGTCGGGGAGCCCGCAAGGGATGGATTGGTGTAGTAGGTCGAGTTGAGCCCGAGGAAGGCGTTGTCGTAGGTGGTCGTGGTGTGCCCGACGAGCGCCGGGCAGGATGGCTCGGTGGGCAGGCGTGTAGTGGTGTTGAAGCATCCTGCGGGGGCGGGTCCGTAGGTATCGGTGAGGCGATCTTCGGTGTCGTAGATGTTGGTCGACCGGAACCCTTGAGCGTTGGTTGCCGAGAGGACCATGTCCCTGGTGTTCCACTCGGTGGTGCTCGACTGGCCCATGGCGCTGGTGGTGGAGAGTTGTCGCCAGGCGGAGTCGTAGGTCACGGTTAGTGCGTGACCTCCTGGCACGGTGAGCCCGGCGACATCCACATACGTCGTGCCTGCTGAGGCGTAGTCGAACAGTTTCTGCGGACGCGTCGAGAGCGTCGCGCCGTCCGGCGCCGGTAAGGTGACGCTGGTGGCGCGGCCCTGTGCGTCGTAGGCGATCTCGGTCACCTGGGCCGGGCCAGGGGTGACGGTGGGGTTGGCGACGAGCCAGTCGTTGGCGAGTGAGTCGCGGATCTGGTTGAGCCGGCCGTCGGTGTGGTACCCGAAGTCGGTGATCTCGTCGCCCGGGTCGATGATGCGCACGAGTTGCCCGGCTGCGTTGTAAAGCAGCCGGGTGGTGTCGGCGGCGCCTTCGACGTGGCCGGGGTAGATGATGCGACACAGCATCCCGGCCGGCGGAGCCGTGTATCCGCTGGGCACCGGGCAAGCGGTGCCCGACAAGTCGGAGTCCAGCAGTCCCAAGCCGACGGAGGCGGCCGAGTCGCCAGCGTAAACGAAACGCACCTCCTGGCTGTAGGTGGCCGGGCTCGAGCCGACGTTGAGCGATACCGGGTTGGAGATTCGGTCTGCTTGTCCGGTTAGGGGCCGGTAGGACACGATCGGTGTCGCGGGTTTCAGCGCGTCGCCGGGGGTGGTGATCGTTGCCACCGCACCCGACGTGGTGAAGGTGTAAACCGTCCCGTCGGATTCGGTGAGCGTCACCTGACCAGTCGCGTCGAGCGACAGGATGCCATGCTCGCCGGGAGGCGGCGTGTAGCCACCGGTGGTGGCCTTGCTGTAGGTGTGGATCGAGCCGGTGACATCGGTCAGGATCACCGACGCCTCGCTCACCCTCGCGTTGACGTACGCACCGCTGCCACCAGCGATCGGGGTGGAAGAGGACCACCCATTCGGGAGAGTCTGCACCTTGGTGGTGAGCCATTCGGACGGGACCGGAAACTCATCCGGTGCGGTGCCCGCGTCAGGTCCATCGGGAGCTCGCACCCACAGCTCGATCTTCGCCGCACCGGTCGCTTCGTAATAGTCCAGCTGGATCGGCACCGGAGTCGTCGTCAGCGTTTGAGCGGAACCCCACCAGATCGACTGGGCCCCTCCGTTGGCGTTCCACTGGTTGACAGTCAGGACGTTGTTGACGGTCAGCTTGGCGCCGTCGTCACGTACCACCCCGAACGTGTACGACGCGTTGGCGGGCACTTGCACGAATCCGGTCCAGCGGGCCATGAAGTATTCACTCGGAACCGACGGCGCCGGGGAAGAGGTAGTCGTGGTCGACCAATTGAACGACGCCGACGCATCCGTGCGGACCAGCTTCGGCGTCCGCCCCGTGAAGTCGAACGTGGTCGTGGAGCTCTGGCCCGGGTTGAGGGCGTCGTAGTAGGCACCAGTCAGCCCCTGAAGCAACTTCGGGGACTGCTGCGAGTTGTAGGCGAACGACAACCCCATCGGACCGCCGACCGTGTTCACCGTCGGCGACGCGAAGTTCAGGGACACGTTGCCGTTTGCGAGGTTCACCGTCACCGGGCCCGCCGAGTCGAACGGCGACGGGCCGGAAGTGCCGAGGCGCATGTTTACGTTGAGCGAGTTCACCCAGCTCGCTGGGTAATCCACGTTGATCCCATCACTGGTGGTGACAGACCAGCTATAACGGCCACCATCCTGCAACACGCCTTGCGGGATCGGCCACGTCGGAGAGGTCAGCCAACCCGAGGATGCAAGCACACCGGTCCTGCCGTCCGCACCGGTTCCGATGGTGAACTTGTAGGTCACCGGACCATCGGGGTCGGTCACCGTCCCGGTCGACAGCGTTGGGGTGAGGGTCGTGACGATCTCACCGTTCGATGGGGTCGCGGAGTTCTGATCCGGGGTCGGTGCCGGCGCGTTGGTAGTGAACGACCGCACCCCGGAAGCCCGCACGGTCGAGATGCCGAGGTGCCCGTCCGCGGTGTCCCTCACGTACGCCTTCCAGTAGTACGTCGCACCTGCCGTCAAAATCCCGGACGGGATCTGCTGATACGCCTGACCCCAGTCAGTGGTGTGCAACGGGGCCGCATTCGTGTCCGAGGTCGACCAGATCTTGTACTGGTAGGTCAACGGGAAGCCGGTGTCGCTGCCCGTGACGTTGAACGTCGGCATCAGCGGGGCGTTCGTCGCCCCGTTCGCCGGCGACGGCGACAGATACCCGGTGACAGCTGGGAAAGGTTTGTAGTCGAATTGCATCTGCGTGTAGAGGAACTTGTACGAGTACGAACCCCCCTCTGAACCGGTGAGCTCGACATAGTGTCCCCAGTCGCCGGCAGCCATCCGACCCGCATAGCCCCACGCCATCGCATCGTCGGTCGCCCACGTCCCGCCATTGCTCAGCGAATACCCGGAATACCAGGTGCCGGCGCAGTTATAGCCGATGCAGTTCGCGGCATACACGTTGCCACCAGCCGTCCCCGTATAGCCATCGCCGCCATAGGCGAGATACAGGTTCGCATCCAGCAGCTGGTTACCGGCGATCGCCGAGTACGGGTAGTGCAACACCGTCCGCCAGTAAGTGTTGTTGCTACCCACCCGCGAGTTCCCAACCAACACCCCGTCGTTGCGGTACGCGCCATTGCTCATGTACGCGTTGAAGTTCTGCCCACCCGGCGAATACGTCGGGTCGATCGTCACCGGGTACACCCGATCCGGATCGGTCAGCCACCCCCGACTTGCGGTGAGCGACATCTTCCAGATGTTGCCTTCCCGCCACACGCGCGTCGCGACGTTCGCGATCGCCGGCTCGGACTCCCCTTCCACCCCGGAGGAGTCCCACATGATCGGAGTCGGCACCACGATCTGCGCCACACCATCCTTGTCGACGAACTGAATCGACCCGGTCTGATCCTCGAACAGCTCCAGCCCATCCGAATCGATCTCCCACACCCACGTCGAGTCACCCAAATCAGGAACCGACTCGAGAATCAGGGACTCCTTGACCGTCCCGCGAGTGATTTCGTATTCCAGGTCGACACCGTCGAACACCTCCGCATAGGTGATGTCGTCCCCGTCGGGGACGACCCGAGGCGTGTACTGGCGGGTGAACTGCCCCCCGGACGCTTCCGCGAGCGTGAAGGTCACGTCGTAGCCGCCGCGGGACAGCTCCAGAACATCCTCACCATCGGCGCGCGCCGCGAACGACGGATCAAGAGGATGCGCATCCGTCGACCAGCGACCCTCCGAATCCTGATGCACCAGAGTCGACACCGGAACCCAACGCCGGTCGTCATCCAGCGCGTTCACCGGACCCGACCCAACCGCAACCGTCCGCGAGCCGTCCTCGTTCAGGTACGTCGTCGTGAACTCGCTGAAGCTCACCGCTTCGGAGGTCTCAGGATCAAACGAACCTTCCGACCCGCGCTTCTTGCCCACGCTCGGCGACGTGGGCACCGCCCCGGAGGCAGAGGGCTCAGGAACCGTGACCGGAACCTCGAACGTCCCATCCGGATACGACGTCGACTCAGGAGAGACGGGGGGAGAAGCCAGCGGCGGGACCCCGCTCGGGTTGAGCAGCTCGGTGCTGGCACTTGCGTCGGCGGGTTCCGCATAGACCGGGGTTACGAATCCCAGCACCAGAGCGGCACTCGCCGCCATCGCGATTCCAGCGCGCGTAACAGCTGCCTTAGCACCCACGCAAGTCCCCTGACCCGCCGGCGGAGGCCGAGGCACCCGCATTCCCTGCTTCGTCTCAACGCGAAGTTGGCTCACGCTACTGGGTAGACAGGTCCGTGCGCTAGACCCATTTACGAGACGTTCACGCTCGCGTCAACTGGATCGACGGGCGCCGCGGCGGTGGTCTTCCGCACCCGAAACGCGGTCGAGGTCAGGCCGAGGGGATGACGGGAATCGAACCCGCGTAATCAGTTTGGAAGACTGAGGCTCTACCATTGAGCTACATCCCCGTGATGCGTCCCCGAGTCTAACCGGAGACGCCACGGGGTTTCGTCGTGTCGGGGGTCCCGCGAGGCGAGCCGTCGAGCCGCCGCGTGAGCCGTTCGGCGAGGAGCAGCGGCACGATCGCGACGACGCCGAACGAGATGTCGATGAGCATCCACCCCCACGGGATGCCGCGGATCGAGCCGGCGATGAGTGTGAGCGGCACGATGCCGGCGCACATGATCATCCCCCAGCGGATGACCCAGATGTTCCGCACCGGATCGACGATCGGGCCGATGAATGCGACGGCGATCGCGAGGTGCGCGAAGGCGAGCCAGTCGGTGCCGTAGGCGAGGAACGGGTAGTCGCGCCCAGTGACAACGAGGGCCTCGTGCACCCGGTCGATCCACTCGACGAAGTTGGGCAGCAGGTCGACGACAGGGGAGGCGTGCAGCACCGACGCGACGACGCCGACCTCCCACTCGAGCGGGAACGCGGTCACACCGCTGATTACCAGACCGACGATCACGACGACGAGCAGAATCCTGATCCACCGGAGTGTCGACACCCTCCTATTCTCCGAGGTCGAAGGGATGCGTGAGTCGCCACCACGCGTCCGGCGGCTCGAGCGTGCCATCGAGAACGAGGGGTGCCGTGACGGTGTCAGAGCCGACGGTCCAGGTGACGGTGCCCACGACATCCCCGTCGGTGCCGGTCGTGAGCGGGGTCGCGGTGAACGTCGCTTGGGCGGGAGTGTCCGACCAGGTGAACGCGGAGGCGTCGGTGCCGAGCACGATGCGGGCGGACTCGCCCCACACTGTCGAATACGTTCCGATCTCTTGACCCTTCTCGCCGAGCGTCACGGTGTGGAAGCCGTCTCGGATGCTGCGCAGCAGGGCGCGCACGTCGAGATTGACGGAGTCGCGGCTGAAGCTTCCGAGGATTACGCCGACGATGCTCAGGGGCTCGTCAGCGCCGACATCCATCGTTGCCGAGAAGAGCAGGTTGGAGCCGCTCTCTTCGAGAGTGCCGGTCTTGAGCCCGGTGATGCCTTCGACTCCAAGCAGGGTGTTCGTGTTGAGCGCGGGCGGGATATTCGGAACGTTCAGCGCCGTCACACCGACGATCTGGGCGATCACCGGGTTCGCCAGGGCGATCTTGCCGAGCGCGACGAGGTCGGTCGGGGTGCTCGTGTTGCGGGGGTCGATGCCGGTCGGCTCGACCATCGTCGTGGCGGTGAGGCCGTTCGCGGCGAGCCAATCTTTCGTCGCTCGCACGAACGCGCCCTGTGATCCGAACGCCCAAGTCGAAACCGCTTCCGCGTAGTTGGACGCCGACACGAGCAGCATCGCCTCGAGCGCCTGCCGCTGCGACATCGAACTGCCGGTCGGCATTGCCGCGATCGTCGCACCGAGCACGTAGTACTTGTCGTACAGGGCGTGATCGGCGCGGTCGAAGATGATCGTCGGGCCGGGATCGGTCGTGTCGGCCAGCGGCTTCGCGTTCAACACGACGAGGGCGGTGATGAGTTTGCTGATGCTCGCCATCGGCCGCGGGCCGTCACCGCCGCCGGATGCCCAGATTCCGCTCGCCGTCGACCCCAGGTACTCGTCGGCGTCGGCAACGCTCACGGCGTACGCGCCTTCGACGGGTAGCGCGATCTGCACGGCCGGGGGAGCGTCGACGTACGGAGCCTCGGCGTCGAGGGTGGCGGTGCCGATGGGGGCAGTGAGGGCGAAGGCGGCGTAGCCGCCCGACCCCGCCAGGATCGCGAACGCCACGATCAGAGCAATGGTCGCGCGACGTCGGCGTTGCTTACGGCGACGCACCGGATCGACCGGCGGCGGGCCGGCCGGCGTCTCGATGACGGGCTCGTATCGCATCAGCTCAGTGAGCTGCGAAATCCCGTCCGACGGCCGCATTCCTGAGACATTATCACCGCCGGTCAGACGGATAGCATCGGCGTGTGATCAGGCGGCGACCCATCTTCGGCTGGATCGCGTTCGCGCTGATCCTCGTCGCGTATCTGGCGGCGGCGGGTATCGCGTTCTACGCGTACGGGCAGACGCTGGATGCCTTCATCCAGGGTCCGCCGTGGTGGGCGCTCACCTCGCAGCTCGCGGTGTTGCCCGTCGGCATCCTCTGTTTCCTCGGGTTGGTGTTGGGCGCAATCGGAGCCGGGCGCCGTGAGAAGCCGGGCTGGCCGGCGATCACGGCGATGATCTTCTCGCTGCCCGGATTCGGCTACGTCGCCTTCGCCGCATTCATCTGGTACACCGTCACGACCGCGTGCTCGACCCCTCCCGGCGCCTGCGGGTTCTGAGCCAGCATCCTTGCCGTTCCGCTCGGTTAGACTGTGCCGGGCCGTTTTGCCGCCGGGGCGTAGCTCAGCTTGGTAGAGCGCCCGCTTTGGGAGCGGGAGGTCGCAGGTTCGAATCCTGTCGCCCCGACTGCTTTAAACGGGCTCAGTGCCCTCACCCTCACATCCACCCAGGAGACGTATTCCCATGGTCACGACGACCGTCGAGCGCCTGTCGCCCACGCGCGTGAAGCTGAACATCACCGTCACGCCCGAGGAGCTGAAGCCCAGCATCACTCACGCGTACCAGCACATCGCGGAGTCGGTGAACATCCCCGGGTTCCGCAAAGGCAAGGTGCCGCCGCCGATCATCGACCAGCGCGTCGGACGCGGCGAGGTCATCAGCCACGCCGTCAACGAGGGTCTCGACAAGTTCTACCGCGACGCCGCGCGCGACGAGAACCTGAAGCCGCTCGGCCGCCCGTCGGCCGACATTGTCGAGCTGCCCAACGAGAAGGACTTCTCGGGCGACCTCAAGATCACCGTCGAGGTGGATGTGCGCCCCGACTTCGACCTTCCGAAGTACGACGGACTCAAGCTCGAAGTCGAGCCGGTCGCCGTCTCGCCCGATGAGGTCGAGACCGAACTCGAGAACCTGCGCACCCGCTTCGGCACCCTCGTCACCGTCGACCGCCCGGCGAAGACCGGCGACTTCCTCACGCTCGACCTGAACGCCACCATCGGCGGCCAGGATGTCGACACGGCCAGCAACGTCTCGTACGAGCTCGGTTCCGGCGAACTGATCGAAGGCATCGACGACGCGCTCGACACTCTCACCGCGGGTGAGTCGACAACGTTCGAATCGAACCTGCTCGGCGGCGACCACGAGGGCGAGAAGGCCCAGATCGCCGTGACCCTGCTGTCGGTGAAGGAGCGCGAGCTGCCCGAAGCCGACGACGAGTTCGCCCAGATCGCCAGCCAGTTCGACACTATCGGCGAACTCCGCGCCGACCTGCGCGGGCAGCTCGAGAAGAGCAAGGCGTTCGGCCAGTCGATCGAAGCCCGCGACAAGATCGTCGGCGTGCTGCTCGAGAAGCTCGAGCTTCCGGTGCCGCAACAGCTCATCGACGACGAGGTGCACCGTCACCTCGAAGGCGAGAACCGCCTCGAAGACGACGAGCACCGCGCCGAGGTCGTCATCTCGAGTGAGAAGACCTTCCGTCAGCAGATTCTGCTCGACTCGATCGCCGAAGCCGAAGAGGTCAAAGTCGGCCAGAACGAACTCACCGCCTACGTCGTGCAGGCCAGCCAGCAGTACGGCATGGAGCCCGGCGAGTTCGTGAAGATCCTCGACCAGAACGGGCAGCTTCCCGGCGTCGTCGGCGAGATCGCCCGCTCGAAGGCTCTCGCGATCGTGCTCAGCAAGGCGAAGGTCGTCGACACCAAGGGCAAGGCGGTGGATGTCTCCGACTTCCTCGCCCGCGCCCTCGGCACCGGTGAGGACGCCGGCGAGGTCTTCTCGGTCGACGAGCACGAAGGTCACGACCACGACGACCACGAGGGTCACTCGCACTAGACGTTCCCGCGCCCCATCAGAGGCGCGTGGCATCCTGGCGGCATGACGCGGTTCGTGGCGCTGCTGCGCGGGGTGAACGTCGGCGGAGTCACCTTCAAGATGGCCGACCTCGCCGAGGTGGTGAGCGGGCTCGGGTACGACGACGTGAAGACGGTGCTGGCGAGCGGCAACGTGCTGTTCACGACGTCGGATGCTGCATCCGCCGCTAAAGAGAAGCTCGAGGCCGCCCTGCGTGAACGCTTCGGGTACGAGGCGTGGGTGCACGTGCTCACGCAAGGGAAGGTGCGGGCGATCGCCGAGGCGTACCCGTTCGAGCGCACCGCGGAGCGGCACGCGTATGTCGTCTTCATCCTGAAGCCCGAGCTGCTCGACGCGCTGCTCGCCGTCGAACTCGACCCCACCGTCGACCAGGCAGCTCGAGGCGACGGGGTGCTCTACTGGTCGACCCCGAAAGGCTCGACGCTCGACTCGGCGATGGGCAAGGCGCAGAGTTCGGGCAAGCACAAGCCGTGGCTCACCACCCGCAACCTCAACACCCTCGAGAAGCTGCTCTAGCTGTAGACATCTAGGGCGTGTCTCCTTATTGATTCTGGTGTTGTCGGCGAGGCTTGAGGCATGTC
>CAZCEE010000004.1:0-30409 GCA_964497165.1 uncultured Schumannella sp.
CGGTGAGGATGAGATCGGCGGGCCGATCAGTCATCCCGGTCGCCGCCGCCGATGCGCTCGTAAGTCGCTGGCCGCGTCCGCTTGTAGATGACGGCGAGAACGACTCCGACGAGGAAGGCGACAGGCACGACCAGAAGGATGACCACGTTGGCCGCAGCTCCCGCTCCCGTGAGGGCGTCGATGTTGACCACGATGAGAACGGTGAAGGCGGCCAGCGAGACGGTGGCCAGGACGGCCGCCGGCAACACGTACCACTTCCGTTCCAGGGTGCGGTTGCGCACGAAGAACACGATGACCGCGAAGGATGCCAGCAGCTGCAGGACGAGGACTCCCACGACACCCGGCGTGTTGACCCAGATCAGGAGGTTGAGGAACGGGTCGGCGCCGGCGATCACGAAACCGCCGACGATCAGCACCGACAGGATGGTCTGCGCGAGGCCCGCGATGTGCGGTGAGCCGTTGCGCCGCGTCCTGGTCAGGGCTGCCGGCAGGATGCCATCCCGTGCCAAGGAGTACGTGTAGCGATTGATCGTGTTGTGGAACGCGAGAAGCCCGGCGTAGACACTCGTGACGATGAGAGCGAGCATCGCGAGCACCGCCCACTGCCCGAGGAACGTGTCGGCCGTGATGAACGCGAAAGCTGTAATGCCGTTCTCACCGATGAAGCCCTGCACGCCGCTTTCGCCCCACGCCTGCACGAAGAGCCAGACGATCACTGCGTAGAAGACGGTCAGGAACCCGATGGCAATGTAGGTCGCACGGGGAATGGACGAGTTCGGGTTCCGCGCCTCAGACCGATAGAGCGCCGTCGCTTCGAAGCCGAGGAACGCGCCGAGCGCCAGCCCCAGCACGACACTGACCTCGGGGGTGAACACCAGCTGCGGGTCGAACAGGCCGAACGAGAACCCCTCAGGACCACCCTGCACCGCGATCGCGATTCCCAGGATGAGAAGGATGAGCGTCTCGGCGACGAGCAGAACGCCGAGCACCCGCGCCCCGACGTCGATGCCGAAGAAGCCGAGTGCCCACACTCCGGCGATGGCAATGAAGGCCAACACGCCCCACGGCACCGTGATCCCGAAGAAGGTCTCGAGCATGGCGCTGGAGGTGACCGCGAAGAGGCCGTAGATGCCGACCTGCATGGCGTTGTAGGAGACGAGCGCCAGGATGCCGGCGCCGAGGCCCACGGTCTTGCCCAGCGCGTGGGAGATGTACGTGTAGAAACCGCCGGTCTGCCGCACGTGGCGGGTCATCGCCATGAATCCGATGGCGAAGACGACGAGCGCCGCGCCGGCGATCAGGTAGGCCGTCGGGGCGGCAGGCCCCGCGATCAAGATCGCCAGGGGGGCGACTCCCGCCATGGCCGTCAAGGGCGCGGCGGCGGAGACCACGAGGAAGACGATTCCGCCGGTGCCGAGGGCACCCTTCTTGAGTTTTCCGGGTGCTTCGGAAGGTTGCGCCGTTGCATCCTTTTCGCTGATTGACATCGTTACCTCCGGGTTGGCTGCATCATTGGCCACCTAAACTAACAGTGTTCATTTAGTATGGGAGATACAAGGTTCGTGATGCAATAGGCAATCGACCGACACTCCGGTCGAGCGCGTCGTGACGAGAGTTCGAGGTAGCGGTGGGACGACCCCTTACTCCTCTCCTCTCGGTCGAATTGATCGCCGAGACCGCCCTCGAGATCATCGACAGCGGAGAGCCGTTCAGTATGCGACGGCTGGCCAAGCGCCTCGGGGTGTCGGCGCCGGCGCTGTACAACCACGTCGAGAGCAAGGACGCGCTGGTCGAGCTCATTCGTGGCGTGATGGTGGCCGAGCATCCAGTGCCGAGGGAGGACGGCGGAACGTGGGTCGACCGGGTAGCCGCTATCGCACGGGCCCAACGTGCCGCCTACTCGGCGCATCCGCACGTCGTGCCGCTGCTCATCGGGGTGCCCCTCGCGCAGCCCGATGTATTGGAGATCTACCGCGACCTCGCTCGAGCCCTCGCCTCCGCGGGGTTCGATGACGCCGAGGTCGGCGTGCTCCTCGAGGTGATCGACAGTTTCGCGATCGGCAACGCACTCGAGCAACGGGCACCCCAGCAAATCTGGGTGGACCCCGACGATGAGGGTGCGCTGGCGCGAGCGATGGGAAGTTGGAGCAGCCCACAGGCCCTGCTCGATGAAGCCTTCGAGACCGGTCTCGAGTTCATCCTCGGCGGGATGAAAGCGAGGCTCAGCAACCGACCGCGCAGGGGCGTCTCGCTGCTCGACGGACTCTCCGAGCCGTTCGACCATCTCGACTCCGCAGGAGCGCGGGCGGCGCTGCGGGAGCACTGGGGCATCGAAGGGCACGATCCGGTGCGGCTCGACACCGAGCGGGACGACACGTTCCGGGCGGGCGACGTGCTGCTGAAGGTCGCGCACCCCCGTGACGATCCCGCCGTGATCGAGATGCAGTCCGCCGCGATGGCCCATGTCGCGGCGACCGACCCCGGCATCCCCGTGCAGCGCGTCGTCGCGACCCTCGACGGGTCGCAGTCGGCCACGGTCGCCGGTCGTCACGCGCGCGTTCTGACCTGGCTCGACGGCGACATCGTCGACGGCCAGGACCTGCCCGTCACCTTCTTCGAGACGGCTGGCCGGATGCTGGGTCGCCTCAATCGCGCGCTCGCCGGCTTCCGGCATCCGGGCGCCCATCGCGACCTGGCCTGGGACCTGCCGCACCTGCCCGACCTGCGAACCCACACCACCACCCCGCTGCACCTCGAGGTCATCGACCGCTTCACCGCGGAGACGCTGCCCGCCCTTGCGACGCTGCCCCACCAGGTGATCCACAACGACAGCCACCCCGGCAACCTGCTCGTCCGCTCCGGCGCGCTCGAGGGCATCCTCGATTTCGGCGACGCCGTCTACTCGCCGCGCGTGTGCGAGCTGGCGGTCGCCCTCGCGTACCTCGTGCCCGACGGGCCGCGGCCGTGGCACGAGGTCGACGCGCTCACGGCCGGATTCCTGGGCGAGGTGCCGCTCAGCGACGCCGAGCTCGCACAGCTGCCGATGCTGATGGCGGCCCGCACGATCATGCGTAGCGTGATAAATCAGGCGCTGCAGCGCGACGCGCACTCCGACCCGTCCGGCTTCTACGCCGCGAACGACCGAAAGCTGCACCTGATCTTGAGGGGGACGTGATGGTCGGCCCGACCACCTACTTCGACGAGAGCACCGTCGACCGCCTCGACGCGCGAACCGCGGACCTGGTGCGCCGACGTGCCGCCGCGCTCGGTCCGGCCTACCGGCTGTTCTACCGCGAACCGCTCGAGTTCGTGCGCGGCGAGCGCGCCCACCTGTTCGACGCCGACGGCGTCGACTACCTCGACGCGTACAACAACGTCCCCTCGGTCGGCCACGCGCATCCGCGGGTCGTGGCGGCGATCGCCGAGCAGGCCGCTCGGCTGAATACTCACACCCGGTACCTGTCGGAGGCGACCGTCGCCTACGCCGAGCGGCTTCTCGCGACGATGCCGATGCCGGGCGAGGTGATGTTCACCTGCACCGGCTCCGAAGCGAACGACCTGGCGCTGCGGGTCGCGAAGGCGGCGACCGGCGGCGAGGGCGTCATCGTCAGCTGGAACGCCTACCACGGGATCACGACCGAGATCGCGGGCATTTCGCCGTCCCTCGTGGGGCTGGACGGCATGGCGCCCTGGGCGCGCGCGGCCCGCGGCCCCGTCACCGATGTGCCCTTCGCCGAGGCGGTCGCCGCTTCGCTCAGCGAGTTGGATGCGGCGGGCATCCGGCCGGCGGCGCTGATCGTCGACACCGTGTTCGCGAGCGACGGCGGGTTCCCCGATCTGGAGGGACTCGTCGAGGCGGTCGCGGCGGTACGCGCCGCGGGTGGTCTGTTTATCGCCGACGAGGTGCAGCCCGGCTTCGGGCGTCTCGGACACGGGATGTGGGGGTTCAGTCGATACGGAATCGAGCCCGACATCGTCACCATGGGCAAGCCGATGGCCAACGGGCATCCCGTCGCCGCGATGGTCGCCCGCCCCGACGTGCTGGCGCCATTCGGACGCGACATGCGCTACTTCAATACGTACGGCGGCAACAGCGTCTCGATCGCCGCCGCCTCGGCGACGCTCGACGTGCTCGAGGACGAGCAGCTCATCGAGAACGCGCGGATCGTCGGGGGGCGACTGGCCGAGGGGATCCGGGGGCTGAGTGACGAGCGCATCCTCGCGGTGCGCGGAGCGGGTCTGTTCCTCGGCGTCGATCTGGTCGACGAGGCGTTCACCCTCGACGTGGTCAACGCGCTCCGCGACCGCCGCGTGCTGTTGGCGGCGAGCGGTCCCGGCAACACGACCCTCAAGATCCGCCCGCCCCTGGTGTTCGACGACGCCGACGCCGACCGGCTGCTCACCGAACTCGCCGCGGTGCTCGCCAGCTCATGAGCCCGAGACCTGGCGCATCATCACCGCCTCCCTCGCGCGCACTAAGGGTCGTTATCCGAGAGAACTGCTCGCCGGAATGCGATCCCGCGCGTAAGTGATCTGGGTGTAGCCGTGTGGCGCAGGTCGACCGTCGCTGCCGAGATTCACGAACACGATCTGTTCGATCGTCAGGATGCTCGACCGACTGATCATGTTGCGCACTTCGGCCCGCATCGTCAGCGAGGTTCTGCCGAACTTGGTGGCGAGCAGGCCCATCTCGATCAGGTCGCCTTGATTGGCCGAGCTGACGAAGTTGATCTCCGACATGTACTTGGTGACGACGCGCCCGTTACCGAGCTGGAGGATCGCGTAGATCGTCGCTTCCTCGTCAATCCATCGCAGCAGGCTTCCGCCGAACAGGGTGCCATTGGCGTTGAGATCCTCGGGGCGCACCCACTTCCGGCTGCGGAAGTTGATGTCGCCGTGAGCCGAGATCGCCCCGTGCTCACCCATCGACGAGCGGGGTGGCGAGCAGCCGGTCGCGTGACTCCGCGACCCGTGCGCGCACCCTCTCAAGGCCCGGGTGGGTGAGCTCACCATTCCACTTCTTGACCTCGCCGGCGACGAGAACGGTCTCGACCAGTGCCGGGCTTCCTGCTCCCACGATGCTTGCTGCGGCGTCGGTAGCCGGCTGGGTCGCCAGGTCGTGCAATCTGATGACGATGAGGTCGGCCGCCTTGCCGACCGTGAGGCTCCCGGTGCGCCCGTCAAGGCCGGTCGCTCGCGCGCCCTGGAGCGTCGCGAATTCGAGAAGGTCAGCCGGGGTGAAGCTCGGGAGGTCCTCGTAGACATCGGGGAGGAGCGAGATCCCGACGCCGTGGGCGGCGATGGCGGCGCGCATGACGTTGAACATGTCGCCGGCCACCGTGGCTTCGGTGTCGATGCTGAAGCTCGGTCGAATGCCGAACTTCAGAAGACGACCCGTTGCAGGAGCTCCGAGTCCCGGCATCACAGCTTCGAGGGCAGCAGCAACCGACGCGCTACCGCCCGAGTCGGCGAGCATCTTCAGTTCGTCGTCGTCTGACGTGCAGCAGTGGATGAAGAGCAGGTCGTCGCCGAGGAGCCCCGCTTCGCCGAGCGAGCCGATGCCGCGGAACATTGGGCCCCACGCCCCGTTGCCGACGTGCATGCTCGAGCGGATGCCGAGCTCACGGGCCAGGCCGATATCCTTCGCGCTGACCTCGGTCGTCGAGAGCTCAGGCCCGCGGAGCATGGCTTGCAACGTGACCAGGGCGTTGTCATCTGCCAGGAGGTCGGAACGAACCCGTCGGATGTCTTCCGGATGGGTGGCTTCTCCGCGCAGCATCCACGTGTTCGAGTCGATGGACGGCCAGCCGTACGCGAACGCGGCGCGGATGCCAGAGTCTTGCAGCGCTGTGATCGCTTGGTCGGTGTGGGCGGGACTGTTTTGGATGTGAGACTCGTCGCGCAACGTCGTGATGCCTGCGTCGAGAGCGTTGAGGGCGCCGAGGAGGTTGCCCCAATAGACGTCTTCCGGGGTGTACTCGGGCCCCCAGGTGAGCTGGATGTGCTGCCGGTACGACGGGAAGTCCCATCCGATTCCGGTCTGCCGCACGGCGCCTTGCCAGGTGTGCCGATGGGTGTCGACGAAGCCGGGAAGCACAGCTCGGTCGGTCCCGTCGATCACCGTCGCACCGCTGTCGTCGAGCTTCGGGCCGATCTCGACGATGACGCCACCGTCGACGATGATGTCGCCGGTGAACTCCCCGAGCTTGGGGTCCTGGGAGAGGATGCGAGCGCCACGAATCAGGATGCGGCCGCCGGGAATGTCACTGGTCATCGTCATGCGTCTTTCTGTTGGAGGGTTCGAGAGGCTGCGCCGTCACGCGCCGACGCCGTAGTCGCTCGAAGAGAGAGGGGCGGCCACCCAGGCGTGCAGATGACGCGAGCCCGACGGCGACCAGGAGCGCGATGCCGTTGAATGCGTCAGGGATCCACGTCGGTGCTCCCGAGAGCTGGAGGCCTTTGACCCCGGCGGCGAGGACGTAGACGGATAACAAGGTCCCCCAGATATTGAATCGACCACCTTTGAATTGGGTGGAGCCTAGGAACGCGGCGGTAAACGCGGGTATGAGGTACGCCGGCCCGATCGTTGGGTCTGAGTTCCCGAGCCGGGCGGTGACGAGGATCCCGGCGACGCCGGAGAGCAGGCCGCACGCGACGAGCGTTCCGACAATGATCCGGTTCGTGCGAATTCCCGCGAGACGTGCGGCCTCCAGGTTGCCACCGGTCGCGTAGATCCGGCGGCCGAGCGGCGTCCGTTCGAGCACGTGCCAGCACACCAGCGCCAGTGCAATCAGGATGAGGAACGGGTGGGTGAAGATGACCACCCGACCGGTGCCGAAGTCGACGAGTTCGCTCGGCATCCCGAGGATCTGCCGCCCGCCGGACATGAAGGTGACGAGCGCTGCGAGAAGGGAGCTGAATCCCAGCGACGCAATGAACGAGTCGATGTGGAAACGGACGATGACGAGCGCCATCAACAGTCCGATGAGTGCGCTCGCCGCGAGAGTGAGCCCGATCGCTGGCAAGAGCGGCAGGCCGATGCTCACCAGCATCCAACCGACCATCATGGATGAGACCCCGACCTGCGCACCGACCGCGAGGTTGAACGATCCTGCTGCGAGCGGTAGCACGAGAGCCAAAGCGGCAATCGCGACGACCACCTGGGTGTCGAGGAGCGATGTCCAGGTTCGGGGCGCGAGGAAGGTCTCAGGGATGGTGATCGAGAAGATCACGACGATCACGACCAGAACCCAGATCGCACTCGCGTTCCGGAACCCGATGGCTCGCAGGACGCGCGATCTGACTGTGTGTTCCTGACTCATGACGAGACGCCTTCTTTCAGGACGGCGGTGCCGTCAGCGATTGTGGCTGCCACCAAAGCGGACTCGGTGAGTCGGGCTCCGGAGTACTGGCCGGAGATCACCCCGTCGCGAAAAACGATCACTCGATCGCAGAGGGAAGCAAGCTCCTTGGAGTCACTCGAACAGACGACGACCGCCGCGCCCTCGTCGGTGGCCTCGGAAATCAAGCGGTAGATCTCGCTTTGCGCGCCGACGTCGACCCCCTGAGTGGGCTCGTCGAGGAGGAGGACGCCCGGGCTCGTTCGGAGCCACTTGGCGAGCACGATCTTCTGTTGGTTCCCTCCGCTGAAGAGATCGAATCGCTGTTCGGCGGCCCCGAGGGGACGAGCCCGCACGCGGCCCATCCAGTTCGTCGCCTCAGTCCGCTCTCGCGAGATGCGAATGGCACCGAGCCGAGAAAGCAGGCCCGAGTAACTCGTCAGGGTCAAGTTTTCGCGTGCCGAGAACTGACCGATACTCCCGCGGAGCCGACGATCTGCTGGAACGAAAGCAACGCCAGCTCCCACGGCCTGAGCAGGCGAGGCGCCGACGAGTCGCCCGTCGACCTCGATCGTGCCCGACGCGGCGGCCGTCGCACCGAAGAGCACCCCGTTGAGGGCCTCCATCCCCGATCCGACAAGGCCTCCCACGCCGAGAATCTCGCCGCGGCGGACCTCAAATTGGGCTCCACGAATCGACGGTGCGTAGAGGCCCGACACTCTCAAGCGCACGTCGTCGCTGGCGGCCGTCACATTCGCGTGATGGTCGGGTGGTTCACCGCCCGCGATGATCCGGACGAGATCAGATTGGTCGAAGGATCCCCGGTCCTTCTCGGCGATGACCTCACCATCCTTCAACACGATTGCCCGATCAGCGAGGTGAACGACTTCGGGCAAACGGTGGCTGATGTAAATCACCCCGCATCCCGCAGCGGCAGCGGCCTTCACAGCATCGTGAAGAAGTTGCGCCTCTTCGCCGTGTAGCGCGGCAGTCGGCTCATCGAGCACCAACACGTTCCGGCCCGAATTCCCCAAATGGAAGGCTCGGGCGATGGCGACGATCGACTGTTGCGCCGCCGTGAGTCGGCCCACCGGGGTGTCGACGTCGATGTCGAGGCCGAACTGGCGCAACCGGCCCCGCACTTCACGTCGTTCGCTACTGCGTCGGGTGGGGACGATCCACCCCAGTCGGTGGGATGTCGTCAGGTCGATGTTCTCGGCGATCGAAAGGCCGCCGATGAGCCCCAAGTTCTGATGTACGACGTGCAACGAGGTAGGTCGCTCGGAATCCCCCCAAGACACTTCGCCGGAGTCAGCCTGGTAGACACCAGAAAGCACCTTCACGAGTGTCGACTTGCCTGAACCGTTGTGGCCGAGAAGGGCGACGATCTCTCCAGACGCGACCGTCAGCGAGACATCGCGGAGTGCATAGTTGTGACCGAACGCCTTCGACAGGCCGCGGACTTTCAGTAAATAGTCGGACATCGTAGGGGACCTCGTGGGTTGAGATGGGGCGGCCCCGGCGAGCTGCCGGGGCCGCCGTGGGCTACTTCGCGTCCGCCCAGAGGGCGAGGAACCGATCGGCGAAGTCCGGGTATCCGGTCCAGCCGCGGCTCACGTCACCTTCGAGGTTGTCGATCGTCAGAAACTGACGGACAAGTTCGTCGTTCTTGGCTGCCGCCGCAGGTTCCTGATCGGTCATCAGTCGCGCGAGCGAGTCGATCATCGTCCAAGTGAGAACGGGCAGGTCGAGCCCGAAGCCTGCGGTGTAGGAGCCGTCCTGGATGCCGGCGAGGACCGCGGGGTCGGGTGCGTTGAACAGCGTCTTCACTTCGATATCCGCCGTCGTGAGCGCGGACGGCAGACCGATCCCCTGCTCGCCGGCTCCAAACACGGCAGCTGTGGTGTTCGGGTGTGCGAGGAGGTCATCGACAACGATCTGGGGCGCGGTGCTCCCGAACGTCGCGACGGGAATGTCCACGACGCGCACGGAGCAGCCGGGGCACTCCGCCGTGATGGTCTCGGTAAACACCTCGCCGAGCAGGTTGAGGAAGGTGATTTCCGGCGTCACGTAGAAGACGACGTCGGTGTCGGCACCGCCTTGCGTGATCGCCCACAGCGCCATGAGACGCCCACTGAGCTGCGTCGACGGTTCGGAGGCACCCGCGACCGCGACCGCAGTCGTGTCAACTCCGGTAACACCCGAGGTGACCACCGGGATACCTGCCGCGCTCAGTTCGGCGAGCGGGCGCTCCCACAAGGACGGTGCCAACGCGGGCACGAACACCCCGTCGAAGCCGCCTTCGAGGACCGAGTCGAAGGCCGAAGCGACACCGTCTGCGGTCGTTCCTGCCTCGATGCGCACCAGTTCGATCCCGAGCGCTTCGGCCGGGGCGACCGCGATCACGGCAAACAGCCCGCAGACGGGCGAGCCACAGTCGAGGAGCGCAACGCGCTTGCCCGTCGGCAGCGTTTCCAGCGGTTCGGTGACCGGGAAGGCGCTTGGAGCGTCAAGGTAGGGCTGGATCGCTGCCTGAGCGGCCTCGACGTCGACGCCTCCGGCGTCATTGTTGGTGTCTTCGGCGGTCGAACAACCCGCCAGGAACAGGGCGAGTGCCGCGACTGCGGCGACTCCGATTCGGGTGCTGCGCATGACTACTTCCTCCATTGGATGTGTGATGCATTCGGGGTGCAGGCACAGGGGTGCCCACAGAGGCGAGCTGGTGTTTGCTCGCCCGCTCAGGGGGATCGGTCAGCGGCCGCTATTCAGCCGATCACCGAGCCAGTCCGCAACGAGTACGTGCTTCTCGTGCGAGTGGTTGTAGATGCAGTGGTCTCCGTCGGGCCACTCGCGGAATGTCTTGTCCTGGGAACCGGCAGCGTCGAACAGCGCGCGCGCGTTCTCCACGAGGAACACCTGGTCGGGAGTGCCATGAAGAACGAGCAGCGGGCAGGTCAGACGCGCGAGCTGGTCGGGCACGAGCTCAAACTGCGCCATCGCTGCCCGGGCTCGTTCGGGATCCTGGATCCCTAGCAAGGGCTGAACTTTGCTAACGAAGCGGGGGAACCTTTCGAGAATTTCGCCCGGACGCACAGTCCCCCCGTTCACGACGCAAGCTGCGATCCGCTCATCTTGGGTTGCCGTCAACGCCGCGAGGAAGCCCCCCATGCTGTTGCCCCAGATCGCCACCACATCCGACAACCGAGAATCCTCGACCAGGAAGTCGATCATCCGGCTGAATGCGTCAGCAACCGAAGCGTCCATCACGAGACCGTGAGAGAGGCGCGTCTCACCCTGCCCTGGCCCGTCGATGAGAAGTACCGCGATTCCCCGGGCGAGCAGGTACGTTGCGCCCACGTAGTACTCCTCGCGCCACCCGTCGAATCCGCCCAAGACAATCGCCGTTGGGGGGGCCTCCACTCCTGCGGGTCGCATCAGCCAGCCGCAGAGAGCTGCGCCCGACCACGGAATCTCGACGTGCTCGACCGGTGGGTCATCCAGTTCGCCGGCCCGACCGAACGCGTCGATCAGCTTCCGATACATGCGCGACTTTCGGGGGTCGTCGTCGAGAAGCGGCACCTGCCCGACGCGGAAGCATGCAGCAGCCAAGCGGAACCACGTTGCGGCGGTGAGCTGATGCCCTGCCGTCAGGGCGTCGGCCGCGCGTGCGGCGTTGCGATCACCGATCTGCTCTGCGGCGTCCGACCAGTAGACGCCGTCATCGACGAGCCGATAGAGCTCGACGACGTCCGCATAGTCCATGCCGTTCCCGTTGAGCCGCTGCAGCGGCATGGCGCGCTTGTGCGCGTCCGCTTCCGCGTGCCACGCCGGCGACAGCTCTTCGGGCGTCATCGTCACTTCGATTACGCGTTGACCTTGAGGCCCAGCGAGACGCTGAACGAATCGATGAGGGCATGCACATCGGCGGCGTCCGCTGCGGATCCGTAGACGTAGTAGTCGGGTCGTGCGATCACTGCGACTCGACCGATCGATGCGAACCAGTTGGCGAACGTACCGTCGACGTCTTCGAACGGGGCACCCGACCCCGGGGCGCCCACGAGGATGACGTGCCCACCGATTCGCTCGAAGACCGCACGCTGCTCGTTCGACAGGGCATCGACCACTGCGCGATCCATGGTGATGAGATTGAAGCCCCGCCCGGCGACGTCGTCAAGTAGGCCTCTCGGGCCGGCGTTGGTCACTTGTCCTTGGAGCGCAGTCAGGCCAGCGACCGGGTCCCCCTCACGCGAGAACGCGACAGGCCCGGGGATCGCAGTGGGAGGGGGCATGATCGAGGGGTCCTTCTGAACTGCGAAGAGGAACTCATCGCGGTGCTCGGCGGCCTCTTTGTCCATGATGATGCAGGGCAGCCCGATCTCCCGCGAGTAATCGATCCAGCCCTGCATGTTCGGCTTGCGGTCCCCTTCATAGCTGTCGAGCACCCTCGAGTCCGAGATGCCTCGCAGCACGAGGTCAAGGCGCCAGGCAAGGGCAGCAGCGTCGCGAAGGCCGTTGCACATCCCTTCGCCCGCGAAGGGCCACAGCGTGTGGGCGGCGTCTCCGAGGAGGAAGATGCGATCGCGACGCCACTGCGTGGTCATCGACTCCCGGAAGCGGTAGATCGGCCACCGGAGGATCTCGACGTCTTCCGGTCCGACCCAGGGCTTCAAGCGCTCCCAGACGGTGTCGATGGTGTAGTCGGAGGGGTCCTCGTCCTCACGGAGTGTGAACTCCCAGCGGCGGTGGTTCTTGCCGAGCTGGAATAGGCAGCCCGGTGCCTCCGGGTCTGCGAACTGTCCGTTGTCGAATTCAAACTTCAACGGACGCTTCTGAAGCGTGTCGATAACGAGTTGATTCGGGCCCACGGCGCCCTCGACCGTCTCGATCCCAAGAGCCTGTCGAACGAAACTGTTCGCACCGTCGGCACCGAGGAGGTACTGAGCATGGACCTGCCGCTCTTCGCCCGTCAGGCGACTGCGTACTGTGACGGTTACGCCGTCGGCGTCCTGGTCGAACGCGATCAGCTCGGTGCTGAAGTTGATTTCCACGTTGCCTGTGGCCTCGACCTGGCGGTTAAGCGCGAGTTCAAGGTTGTTCTGATAGAAGATCCAGTGCGAACGGTAGCCGTGTGGCCCGATGACCGACCAGTCAAGGCTCATGAGCAGGTCGCCGCCGAATGCCTTGTTGCGCATGTCGTAGAGCTCCCACTCCACGGCGTCCTCTCGGAACTCCTCGCCGGCACCGACGCGGTCGAGCATCCGCATGATCTCGTCGTCGATGTGGCCTGCGCGGGACAGTCCATACATCTGCGCGTGCCGCTCAAAGGCGGCGACTTTGTGGCCGGACTGGCCGAGCAGCGCTGCGGCCATCTGACCGACCGGACCGTAGCCGATCACGATCACGTCGTAGTTGTCCATCTGAAGCGGGTCCCTTCATTGGGAGCCGGAACCGCTGTGTCCCGGTCTCGCTTGACTTGCGTACGCTTGTCCGCATCGCGGTCAGTAGCGCGTGTGCATCATTATTCGTCCCTAGGCGCGAGGCTGTCAAGCCCGATTTGTCCACCTAGCGGACAGATCGCCGATGGCCTTGTACTCTGGGCCAAGACCAGTGACAGGGAGCAGCAATGGCGGAACGCAGCACCGATCCCGATTTCGTCGAGGCGCTCGCGCGTGGGCTCAGCGTGATCAGATCGTTCGAAGTCGGCCCGGAGCCGATGACCCTGGTCGAGGTCGCCAATGCGACCGGATTGGCGCGACCGACCGCTCGGCGCATGCTCCTGACTTTGGAGTCGCTCGGCTACGTGCGAACGCTGAAGGGCGGTTTCACTCTGACCCCGCGGGTCCTCGAGCTCGGCTTCACCTACGTCCAGTCGAGCGGGCTCTGGGGCGTTGCGCGTCCGCATATGGAGAAGCTGGTCGAGAAGACTCACGAGTCAAGTTCGATCGCGCAGCTGGACGGTTCGGACATCGTCTACGTGGCACGTGTCGCGGTTCCCAAGATCATTGCGCTCGCGGTCGAGGTCGGCACGCGGTTTCCCGCGGCCGAAACCTCCCTCGGCAAGGTCATCATGTCGGGTATGGATTCGAACGAACTCGACGAGATCCTCGCCGAGCCCAGCCGTTCCGGGGTCACCCCCCGCGTCGTCGTTGACCGCTCGGAGTTGGACGCCGCCCTCGCGCACATCCGGGCGAAGGGCTGGGCTCTCACGGACGGTCAACTCGCCGCGGGTATCCGCTCGATCGCCGCCCCGCTGCGTAACAGGGAGGGTCGCATTGTCGCTGCGCTGAACGTCACCGTGAACTCGGCCGAAACCAGTGTCGAGACGCTCACCGAGAAGTACCTTCCCTGGTTGCTGCAGGCCGCCAGCGACATCAGCGCGGACTGGGCGATTTACCTCTCTATCCCGAAGGTGAGTGAGCCCGCCACGCGGTAGCCGGGTTGACAAAAGCGAACTCGAGAACGGAAACTACTTCTGCGGACAGTCGTCCGCATAGTGGACACCACCGAAGATGTCGAGAGGCCGAATCAACGATGAGCGATCTCAGTTCGCACTCGGCTCCCCACTCAGGTGGCCCACTCGACGGCCTGCTCGTCGCCGACTTCTCGCGCATCCTCGCCGGCCCCTACGCGTCCATGCTGCTCGCCGACATGGGTGCCGACGTGATCAAGGTCGAGAGCACACAGGGCGACGACACCCGCAGCTGGACGCCGCCCGAACGAGATGGCGTCTCGACGTACTACCTCGGGATCAACCGCAACAAACGCTCGATCGCACTCGACTTCACTGACCCCGACGATGCTGAAGTCGCACGCGATCTCGCCGCCCGCGCCGACATCGTGATCGAGAACTTCAAGCCGGGGGGGCTGGCGAAGTTCTCACTCGACTACGACTCCATCGCCGCGACCAATCCCGGCGTCATCTACGCCTCGATCAGCGGGTTCGGCACGGGCCTCGGCGCATCGATCCCGGGCTACGACCTCATGGTGCAGGCCATCTCAGGACTGATGAGCCTGACCGGCGATCCTGACGGCCCAGCCTTTCGCGCCGGGATGTCCGTGTTCGACGTCACGTCAGGTCTGCAGGCGACCATCGGCATCCTCGCGGCGCTCAACCACCGCAACGCTGCTGGTGTAGGGCAACACGTCGAGGTGAACCTCCTCTCGACGGCGCTCTCCGGGCTGGCCAACCACTCGAGCGCATTCGTCGCCGGCGGAGTCGTTCCGTTCCGAATGGGCAATGCGCATCCCAGCGTCTTCCCGTACGAGCCCCTGGCGACATCCGATGGCGACCTCATCATCACCGCGGCGAACGACCCCCAGTTCCAGAAATTGTGCCGCGTGCTCGGGATACCCGAACTCGCAGACGACCCGCGATTCGCCCGCAATGAAGACCGGACTGCGAACCGCGACATCTTGCGACCGCTGTTGCTCGCACAACTGAAGACACGGACGAAGATGGAGTGGTTCCGCGAACTGCTTGACGCCGGGGTGCCGTGCGGCCCGATCAACACGATCGACGAAGGGATCGCCTACGCCGAAGAGCTCGGACTGGAACCGGTAGTGCTCGCAGGAGAGGGCGCCGCCGCGATGCCCTCGGTGCGCAACCCGATCACCTTCTCCGCGACGCCCCCGCGCTATGACCTCGCACCGCCCGCGCTCGACGAGCACGGGAGAGACATTCGGGCCTGGCTGGAACGCGAGAAGGTGCCGCAATGACGGATGACCTCACCTTCCCCACCTCGCTGGGAACTTCCGACGCCGACAACATCATGCTGATGGGCCACAACGTCGCCACCGACCTCATGGGAAAGGTCGGTTTCGGCGAGCTGGCGTTCTGGATGGTGGCGCAGCGTCGTCCCACCGCAGGCGAAGTGCGGCTGTTCGAGGCCGTCCTCGTGTCGCTCGCCGACCATGGATTCACCCCGACCGCCATCGCTGCGCGGATGACGTACTATAGCGCCCCAGACTCGATCCAGGGCGCGATCGCGGCTGGCCTGTTGGGCGGCGGCTCCCGATTCCTCGGAGTTACGGAAGACACGGGGGGCTTCCTTCACCGAGTGCTCGCCAACGTGAGCGACGCCACCACGGCGTGGTCAGAGAACCAATGGGATGCCCTGGCGCTGGACGTCGTGACGCGCACCAAGGCGGCTGGCCAGTTCGTTCCCGGCATCGGCCACCCCGTGCACAAGAACGGTGACCCGCGCGTTCCGGTCATCTTCTCGATCGCCGAAGAAGAGGCGGTGCTCGGCCCGCACCTCAAACTCTTCGCGGCTGTCGGCCGCGTACACCACCAGGTACTGGGTCGTAGCCTCCCCCTCAACGGTGCCGGCGTTGCCGGTGCCGCGCTCGCCGATCTCGGCCTGCCGGTAACGATGTTGCGGGGGTTCTCCCTGCTCGCTCGGACCGCCGGCCTGGTCGGCCAGATTGCCGAGGAACAGCGCCACCCGATCGCCCCCGCGATCTACAACGCCGTCGACCGCAACGCGACGTTCGTTGCCCCCGACCCCGCCGACTGAACCGAGAGATCACGAGGAGCACCCATGGCGAAACTTTCAGCGGTCCTGGCGACCACTCACCACCCGTTCTTCTACAAAGCAACCGAGCTCACGCCGACCGACGAGCAGATCCCGCAGGCGGCGGAATGGAAAGCCAAGGTCGAGGCCTACCGTGAGACGCTCACTGCTGCTAAGCCCGACATCCTGGTCATGGTCGGCGCCGACCACTTCCACCAGTTCTTTGCCGACAACTACCCCACCTTCCTGATCGGCAAACAGCCCCGCTACGACGCCACCTTCTACAACGAGGAACGCGAGTTCGGAATCCCGAAGTACGTGCTCGAGGGCGACGAAGACCTTTCGGGCTTCATGTTCAAAGGGCTGCTCGACCGAGGCTTCGACTTCTCGATCAGCCACGAACTCAAGATCGACCATTCGATCATCTGCCCGATCATCACCACCCGGCCGGCCGCGGATCTGCCCGTCGTGCCGATCTACACGAACATCTTCGCGCCCCCGCTGCCGAGCCCGAAGCGGTTCTGGGATCTCGGTCGCGCGATCCGCGAGATCATCGACGAATACCCCACCGACAAGACCATCGCCGCGGTCGGCAGCGGGCACCTCTCCCTCGAGCTGGGCGGGCCACGCCAGTTCGGCGAGACCGGCCCCGACCCGGTATTCGACCGCAATGCGATCGACTGGCTCTCCCAGGGCGACATCGACTCGATCCTGCAGAACGTGACCTTCGAGAGTATGTCCGGCGCAGGCAACGCCACGCACGGATTCATGGATCTCATCCTGATGATGGGCATCGCCGGCCCTATCGAGGCGTCGTACGTCGACGAACTCGATCTGTTTCACACTCGCGAGATGTACATGACCTGGTATCCGGAAGGAGACCCCCGGTGAGCAAGTACTACGTCAACAAGTTTCTCTTTCAGGTCGACGGTGACCCGGAACTCCTCGCCGCCTACAAGGCCGATCCCGCAGCATTGATGGAGCGCTGGGAGCGGGACTACGGCACCCGGCTCGGCACCAACCACACCATCGAGCGCACCACGTGGCTGTCGTTCACCGAGCAGGAGCGCACCGCGCTGCTCGAACACGACTACGTCACGCTGTTCGAGCTGGGGGTGCACTTCTTCCTGTGCCTCACGATCTACATCGCCCTGTACGACGAGGAGTACATGGAGCGCAGCGGGCCACTGGCGTTCCAGCGTGAGTACGCGACGAAGCTCGCGCACTGGCTCGGTCAGGACTACCCGACCGTCGCACTCTGAGGCCCGACAGCGGTGGAGCCTTTCATCGCGTTCGAGGGCGTAGCGGTTCCGTTGCACCGTTCGGATGTCGACACCGACCAGATCATTCCGGCTCGGTTCATGAAACGCATCACGAAATCCGGATACGAGGACGGCCTGTTCTCCGCCTGGCGCGAAGATCCTGCTTTCGTCTTGAACCAGCCAGAGTACGGGCGGGCAAGCATCCTCGTCGCGGGGCCCAACTTCGGCACGGGCTCATCTCGCGAGCACGCCGTGTGGGCGCTTCGCGACTACGGCTTTCGCGCTGTACTCAGTTCGCGCTTCGCCGACATCTTCCGCGGCAACGCGGGAAAACAGGGTCTGCTCGCAGCGGAACTCGACGGCAAGGTGATCGAGGAGATCTGGTCGCAGCTTGACGCCGCTCCGGGACGAACGGTGCGTATCGACCTCGAGCAGCGCACGGTCAAGGTCGGCGACCGCTGTCACCCGTTCCGCATCGACGACTACACCCGCGCGCAGCTTCTCGAGGGACTCGACGAAATCGACGCGACCCTACTCAAGAAGTCGCAAATCGAACGGTTTGAGCGCGAGCGTCCTTCGTGGATGCCGGCTGCGCTCCCCGCGCGACACTGAGCACACCGCGCGAATCGTCGAAGCTCACCGAGGCTCCGTTATCGTGAGCCAGCCGCTCCTCCCTCACAACCGCCGAAGGACAAACCCATGGCCCGCTATGCGCATGTGCTGAACGCCTACATGGACGCCCTCGGGCGCAGCGACTACGCCGCCATCACGAGCTTGTTCAGCGCCGATGGACGCGTACGGTCTCCGTTCCTGGGCGAGATGGCAGCAGCTCCCTTTTTCGACAGGCTCGCTGCGGCGTCAGCCCAGAACGTCATCACGCCGCTCGACATCTTCGAGAGCACCAGCGATGGCCACCATGCCGTGGCGTACTTCCAGTACGACTGGACCGTCACCGACGGCACTCTCATCACCTTCAAGGTCATGGACTATTTCGAGTTCGAGCCCGGCAGCGACCGGATCGCGTTGCTCGACCTCATCTACGACACGCACCCGATTCGGGCCGAACACGGAGACAAGTACGACTCGCCTCTGTAGGCGGGCCGCGGGCCCACGCCGTTTAGTGGGCCATTGACGCGAGCACGTCGGGGTCGAGGTGCGAGATCGAGTGCGAGTCCTGGAACGCGCGCACACCCTCGATGCCCTGCTCGCGACCGAAGCCCGACTGCTTCATGCCGCCGAACGGCGCGCGCAGGTCGAGACGGGTCGCGCCGTGGTCGTTGACCCAGACGTAGCCGCAGACGAGTTGCGATCCGACGCGGTTCGCGGTGTCTGCGGATGCCGTCCACACCGAGCCGCAGAGGCCGCCCCAGGTGTCGTTCGCCATCTTCACGGCCTCGGCTTCGGTGTCGAACGGCAGCACCGGGATGACGGGGCCGAACTGTTCGAACGTCACGACGCGCAGGTTCGGGTCGGGGTCGACGACGATCGCGGGGCGCACGAAGTTGCCGCCCGCGAGGTCGCCGCCCGGCAGTTCGCCGAACTCGCGCACCTCGGCGCCTGAAGCCTTCGCCTCTTCGATGAGCTCGTCGACGAATGCCTTCTGCACGGGCGAGTGCAGCGGGCCCATCGTCGTGCCTTCGTCGAGGCCGTAGCCGAGCTTGCTCTTCTCCAGCCGCGCGGCCAGGCCGTTCACGACCTCGTCCATGCGCGAACGGTGAACGTAGACCCGCTTCGCGTTCATGCAGATCTGGCCGGTGGTGTCGTAGATCGCCGCGAACAGCCGGTCGAGGTGGGTGTCGTCGATGATCGCGTCTTCGAGGATCACCGCCGCATCGTTGCCGCCTAGCTCGAGGGTGACCCGGGTGAGCGACTTCGACGCCATCTCCATCATGCGCTTGCCGCCGCCGACGCTTCCGGTGAAGCAGACCTTCGCGACGTCGTCGTTCTGGATCAGTCCGGCCATGTTCGCATCGGCTCCGGTGACGACGTTGAGCACGCCCGCGGGCAGCTTCTCGGCGATGCGTTGGATGAAGCGCGCGGTCGCGAGCGGAGCCGACACCGGGGGTTTCACGATCACCGTGTTGCCGGCGAGCAGGGCGTGCGGCACCGAGGCACCGAGGATCGCGATCGGCCAGTTGAACGGCACGATCACCGTGACGACGCCGAGCGGCTGGTACGCGACCGTCGTGCGGGTCGGGATGGCCCCCGGAATCGGCTCGAGCACCTTCGAGGTGTCGACCTCGTCGGCGAGCGAGAGCGCGAGGCCCCAGCGGATCTCGAAGACGAGGGCATCCACCCACGCCTCGAAGCGCACCTTGCCGTTCTCTTGCGACAGGATCGCGGCATCCTCATCGCGGAACGCGGCGACACCGTCAATCGCGGCGGCCATCTTCGCAGCGCGCTCCTGCGGGGTGAGCGCCGACCAAGCGGGGAACGCGGCCTTCGCGGCGGCGACGGCATCCGCGACATCCTGCGTGGATGCGGCAGCTGCGTGGCCGACGATCGCGCCGGGCTTGCCCGGGTCGGCGATCGCGAGGGTCTCGGCGGTCGAGCGGGCCTCGCCGCCGATGTAGAGGGGGGTGTTCACGGCAGTCGCGGTGTTGTCGGTCATCGTCATGGTCTGACTCCTTCGTCTCGACGGACACCTCGAAGCTACGCCGGAGGTGCTCGCCGACACTCGGCGTTTTGTGCACGGTCGGGACTATCGTGTCGGCATGCAGGTCGTCGAGGCTCTGAGCGCCGACGAGTGGGAACTCGTCACGAGCGACGCCTTCGTGCCCTTGAACTGCGTCGGCTTCGAAACCGACTTCCACGGGCGCATCGAGTTCGAGCGCTTCGACGAATCCCTGATGGTCTCGCACGTCGCCACGAGCGGGATCGCCGTCGACCGCACCGCCCGTCAGGCCGCCCATGCGAACAGCGACGACATCCATCTCACCTTCCAGCTCGGCGCACCCGGCATCGTGCGCCAGGACGGCCACGAGGCTCGGGTCACCGCCGGATCGGTCAGCACCTACGCGACCGACCGCGCCTACCAGCTCGACTATTCCGCGTCGGAGCAACGCCAACTGCTGGTGCAGGTGTCGAAGCGTGCCCTCGGGATCCCTGTCGAGATGGTCGAAGCGTCATGCGCGCGGTTGCTGGTGAACGCTCCGGATGCCGCCGCGGTGCTGTGGGCGACGCTCACCGAGTCGCGAGGTCTCGGTGGTCCGGAGCTGGGCGGTCCGGGGGTCGGCGAGACGGTGCGCGATCTCACCGGCACGATGATCAGATCGTCGGTGACCGGCTCGCGGGTACTGCCCTCCACCCGCGGCGGGATGTTCGCGACCGTGCGCTCGTTCATGCGGGGCAACCTGCACGACATCGAACTGGATGTCGCCCACATCGCCGACGCGCACTACATCTCCCGGCGCTTCCTCTACGAACTCTTCGAACCGTTCGACGAAACCCCGGGTGAGCACCTCCGTCGCCTGCGGCTGCACCGTGCCGCGACACTTCTGGCCGCACCCGAGAGCGGCGCGGTGTTGGAGGTCGCCGTCCGCTGCGGGTTCGCCGATGCGACGACGTTCACCCGCGCGTTCCACCGCGAGTTCGGGATGCTGCCGCGCGAGTACCGCGCGCATCACGGGTGAGGGCGAGAAAGCCGAAGGCCCCCGTCTTTCGACGAGGGCCTTCGTTTTGTTGACGTTATAGGACGCTACTCAAACCCGCGCGGCCTCGAGAAGAACCTGGAAACGCTGCAATCGCTGCTCGAGCGTGCAACCCGCAGCCCATCGGCTCGAGCAGAGCCGACCCAGGCGAAGATCCGCAACGTCGTCAGGCGGCTCGGTCAAGAGAGGATCGACCAGCTGGTCGCAGACTACGAGCATGGCCGAACGACTACCGAGCTCACGGGCGTCTACGGACTCAGCAAGGCGAGCGTCATACACCTCCTCAAAGCGAATGGAACCACTCTGCGGCGCCAACAGCTCACCCGAGAGCAGGTGCAGCGCACCGTCGAGCTCTACCAGTCGGGTCACTCGCTCGCCGCAATCGAGAGGATCGTCAGCGTCCCGCGCGAGAGCATTCGGCGGGGACTGATCGACGTAGGCGTTACCTTGCGACCCCGTGGTGGCTCCAGGTCGCGGTGAGTTAGGTCACTACTTCACTATGACGACTTGTCGAGTGGGGTCAAGCCGCCGATCGAATCCCGGCAGGCCGATTGCGTTGACTGCACGACGCGGCCTGCTCAATGACTGTGCCAAACGAAGCATGCGGTGAGGTTCGCGCTCGCGCGGATGAGGCGTGTCGCGTCAGGTGCCAGCCGGATCGGAGAAACCGAACAACGGCATCCCGTTGCCGGGGAAAGCGAAAGCATTCGCCACCCCGATGGCGAACGGCGCGAAACGGCTCTGCGGAGTGTCTGCAGCGAGACGGGTGAGGAACGCCTCTGCGACCGCGCTCGGGGCGCTGTCGATGGGCACCGGAAGGATGTACAAAGACAGCACCCTGTCAACCTGATTGGCCTCCATCACCCACATTCGCGTCAGATATGCACAGACGCTCGCATCGAACCATGGATCCTCCAATGAGGCAACCTCAAACACGCGGGAGTGCATCTCGAGCTCGTCGGCACGGCCTGGGAGAAGTGATTGAAAATCTTCATCGCATCGTGTGAGGTCTGCAGTTTTCGGCAAACGGGCGAAGCGAGAGAGCAGATAGTCAATGTCGATAGGATCTCGCGTCTCGTAGACGATCGCGGGCTGCAACTTGGACTGAGGTTCGATCCGGTAGACATCAAGAATCTCCGCAGGGGGGGCGCTCGATCCGGCGATGAGCTGACCGTAGAACTGCATCGAGCTCTCCATCGTCCCGAGCAAAAACGTCTCGCGTCTCACCCCCTCGGACTCACTCGCACCACGAACGACGATCCCACGAACCATCGACCCAATAGCGACTAAGTCTCTCGGTTTGGTCACCGGTTCCTCACTTGCAACTCGGCTGCCCAGGGGGGCAGTGATTGTTCACGGCAAAATAGTCAGAAATGTAGCCCCGCTCGACCACGCGTGCCGCAGTGTAGGTGGCCTGAACGCTCTGTACGCTCCAAACGCAGGTCACGCTTTCGCCGTACATCGCCTGGTAGTAGCCGTTGCACGCGGTGATCGAGGCCGTCGGACGAGTCGAGGAGGTGTCGCCACCCTCTAGTGGCTCGAAGACGCTTGTGATGCCCCACTTCCAGGTGTCCGCGTTGTTGTTTGGGTAAACCCGATACACCATCCAAGGTTTTCCTTCAGCGTCGCGCACGGGCGCGGGGCCTGCTTGCGGAATGACCGGATTCGGGGCTGGTGACGGGCCTGGACTTGGCTGCGGAGCGGGTCCGGACGGGAGCGGAATGCTTGGAACGGAGATACGACGTGGCGGATTCAGCGAGAGCGAAACGTACAACAGGACCAGCAGGATGATCACTACCACTGGGCTTCCGAGTGCCCCACATATGACCGCCAACGGCCCAACGCACTTTCCACTGAGGTCGAACTTGTTGATGGGGTCGGCGGGGTAGTCGTACGCGTTGGTGACACCCCCCTCAACGGGATCCACTTGCAGAAACCGGCCAAGAGCAGGCACATAGAGCCGCGCCCCCATCGAGATCGTTTGAATCGACCCGTGATGCTCGGTGTACTTCCCGTGTTGGCCGACCCACCCGAAGTCCGCATCGCCTTCCAGCAGGTCCGGGATGCTGTCATCCGAGGTGCTGGTGCCGATGGCCCACGTGTCGGGGTCGATGGGTTGCCCGAACGGGTCGTAGATCGCCCGGTCCCCGACCCGGTGCCCGTCCGCGTCGGTTCTGACGATGACATCCCCGTGCAGGTTCGGGAAGCCCCACTGATGAGCATCCCCGGCGGAGTCAAGGGTGAGCGTCACTCCACCCGGCAACGACACGACCCACTGCAACACCGCACCCGACCCGTTGGCGAGACCGCCGCCGGCGAGATACCGGATCGTGCCATTCTCCGACGTGGTGGGCGAGTTGGTGACGGTGCGGGCCACCGTCCGACCACCCGCGTCGAGGGTGTAGGTGATCTGGGTACCGTCATCCAGCTCCGTCTTCACATGCCGATCCGCGACGTCATAGGTGAGGGTCTGATCCGCCAGCACTGTCGTGTTCCCATGGGCGTCATACGCAAGCGTCGCACCCGGACCGGTCGTGGACAGGTTCCCACCCGACACGGGCGACGCACCGGTTGGGGCGTTCGTCACCGTCGTACCGGTGAGCCGATCCGCATCGTCGTAGCAGTACGCCACCGACGTGATGTTCCCGTCGAAGTCGTCAGAGAACGAGGTGCGGTTGCCGTTCATCCCCGCATTCGCCACCCCACACGACGCCGCGCCATACCCGTAGGAGAGCGTGTGATGCGGAATCACCGCTGTCGTCAACCTGCCGGCAGCATCGAACGCATACCTCGAGACCTCGCTCTCGGCTCCGTCGATGACGGTGTTCTGCAGGATCCGACCCGACTGCGACCTGATCACCGCATCCGACACCGACGGCTGGGCTGCCCCGGGCTGGGTCTCAACCCAGGTGTGTTCGGGGTCCCATTGTGTGACCTGGTAGAGAGCCAACCCGCCGTACTCCATGAAGGCGCTGTCGTTGTCAATGTATAGCTCGGCAGCTTCGTCAGTCGCGGTGAACTCGACGTGCGTGTAGGCCTCCGGGACGTCTGTGGTGCCGTAGAAGTAGCCCGGGGCGACGGTCGCCTCTTCACCGCCGGTGATCCCGAGTTTCACCGACTCCCCGGTGCCCGCCCCATTGATGTACGTGTTGAGAGTCACACGGTAGGTCGCGCCCACTTCGAGGCCGGTGAGTTCGCGGCGGTAGACAATGTGCTGGTTCGACGCAGCAGGCGAATACCAGTACTCGTCGAACCAACTGCTCCAGATCCGCGGAGCTCGCTGGTCGTCGGGAACATACTCCCCAGCCACATCGTCCCAATAGCTGAACTGGTACCCAGGCATCACATCGGTGGTGTCGTGAGCCGAGCCGCTCAGCCGTTCGACGCTCCAAGCCGAGAACTCTTCAGAGTCGATCCAGTACCTCGGATCCTGTGTCGTCAACGAGCCGTAGTACGGTCGGTAGTCGGTACCGTCAAGGTCGTAGATCGAAGTAGTCGGCCAGGCTTCCGTATACGGTGTGGCGAGCACGCCGTCCACCCGAACGTCGTCGAGCAGAACGTCCGTGTTGCCTGATGTTGAATCCACTGTGGCCGTCAACGTATGGCTACTAGCGTCCGGCGTGAAGGCGTAGCTCACTTGGGTCCACGCTCCAGTGACAGCCTCAACCGCGACGGGTGTGGATGAGCCGACCCCATCGATTCCGATAGCCGCTGTTCCGGTCGCTGCGGTGGAGATGAACATCGCGGTCAATGTCGTCGGAACGCCTGTGTTCAATCCCGTTAGCTCGTATTCGACCGTCGCCGCCGAGGTGTCGTTCCTCCAGACTCGAACCGAACCATCAGTCGACCCGGGAGCATCGACCGAACTTGCACTAACCCTGGTGTTGTCTTGCCCGACGTAGCCGGCGATCCGATCAAACGTCTTGGTTGCGGTTCCAGCATCAACCCAACCGCCTTCCCAGTGCTCAGGCACGTCGGGCAGGTCGGGGAACGACCAACCGATCCCGTCCGTCGACCCGGTGTGGGAGTTGCGGGTGATCGAGGACAGGCTGGTGCCGTTGAGGTAGGCGATCGACTCCAACAGTTGAGTGGATGCGTACTCGGGGTCGGCGACGACCTCGCCGCCGACCTCGATCCACTCCACTTTGCCGTCGGCGTCGTAGCCGAACGTCTGCACGATCGTCGATCCCGCCCCGGCCGGGTCGACCGATGTAGACAGCACTCGCCCGGTCCGATCTTCATACGCGGGTGTTGTCACGGTGCCCCAAACGTCGGTGCTCGAGACCGTCCGCCCTAGGAGGTCGACCGCACTCGTGATCGTTCCGACCGAGTCCGTGACCGAGGTGGTCAACGGGTCCCCACCCACAGCGTAGGAGTTCGCAACTGTCCGCGCGGCGCTCGCCCCGAACTCAGCAAAAGTCGACTGGATGACTCGACCGCGAGTGTCGTACGTGACACACGACCAGTCCGCATCCCCAGACCGTTTCGTACCGACCGTGCGACCGAACAGGTCGTACACGTACTCCGTCACGGTGGACGCGGGTCCTGCCGTGGTCATTGTCTTCAACAACCCGTGCTGCTTGGTGCCAGCGGGGACCCCGCAAGTCGCCGCCGCCAGCGTCGCGGTGTCACCCCAGTAGGTTGACGTGGTCACTGCTGTCCCACCCGACGGCATGGTGCGGCTAAGCCGCCGCAACCAGCTGTTCGCCGCCGTCGTCGATGCCTCATACGCCGTCGTCGTGGTGAGGGCGAGCCCGCCGGGATCGATTGTCGAGGTGGTCGCGATTCCCAACCACGGGCTGGTGCCGTAGCCAGCTGCTGTGGTCAGCGGAGCTACGAGGGTCGAGGCCAGTCCACTGCCCTCTGGCACTGAGTCGTCCGTCGTGCTCGATGTGGCGAGGCCGTAGCCGGGGGTGAGCGCGCTGTCCGGCACGTTCACCCACGCGCCCCCATTGATCGACCACTGCAAAGTCAGCGCCGCGTTCCCAGTGGTCTCGTAAAACTCGAGTCGGGTGCGTCGCTGCTCTCCAGCGGTGACGTCTGCAATGACAGGGCTGACGACAGTGGACGCGGACGCGTCGGCGGTCATGTCGTTGATCAGAAGGTCATCGGTTAGGTAGAAACGACCCCCACCGTCGAGAGTCGTACGGAACTGGTAGCTACCCGCCGTTGGGAAGGTAACGATGCCGGTCATCCGCAGCGAGAAGTTGTCAGCCGGAACGCTTGAGGTGGGCGACCCGGTGCCCCAGTTACGAGAGCCGAGGCTTCCGGTTCCGCCGACCAGCCCGCGGCTGAAGTCGACCGGGCGGCCGGAGAGGTTGTTGGTGGCGAAGTAGGCGACGTGGAGGCCTTGCATGCCCTGGTCATAGCCGGTGCTGGAATGTGCCATCGTGATCGGGCAGGACGACAACGGGAGCCGGTCGGTCCCGAAGCAGGTTACCGGTGCAGGGCCGTAACTGTCGGTGGGCAGGTCAGTGAAGGCGTCGTAGATCGTCGTCGTCATCAGCCCATGCGCGTCAGTGGCCGACAGGAGCTGATCTTCGTCACTCCAGGTTTGCGAGCTGGTGAGTCCGAGCGGTGAGGTAGCTGACGTGCTCCGCCATCCGTCATCGTAGGTGACGGTGCTTGCGTGGGCACCGGGGGGTGCCGCCGAGAGGTCGAGTCCGGCAACATCCACCGATGTCGTGCCGGAGTCGTAACCGTAGCTCTTCTCGGGTCGCAGGTTCTCGGTTGCGCCGTCCGGTGCTGGTGACGTGACAGAGGCGAGCTGGCCTTCGGTCGTGTAGGTGAACTCGGTCGCGACCGTGTCGGTAGCCGACCGGTTGGCGCTGTCGGCGGCAATCCAGTCGTTCACCAGCGGATCCCAGATACGGGTGAGCACACCATCGTCGTAGCCAAAACGCACCTGCGCCACTCCGGGATCGACAATCGATGCCAGCTGCCCGTTCTCGTTGTAGAACAGACGTGTGGTGTCATCGACACCGTTGACCCCGCCGACGACGTGTCCCGGGTAGACGATGCGGCACAAGAACCCGGTCGGTGCAGCGGAATACCCCGAACCGTTGGGTACCGGGCAGGCGTTCAACGACAGATCACCGTCAGCCAACCCCAGCCCCAGCGCCGAATCCGTGACGAGGTCGCCACCGTAGACGAACTGAACCTTCCTAGTGGTGCCGCCGGCGACCGGGTCGGCAATCAGATTCGGGGTGCCGTTCGCACGGTACTGCACCACGGGGGTCGCTGGCTTCTTGGCATCCTGCGGCGTCGTCACCGTCGAGACCCGCCCGGCGGCGTCGAACTGGTAGATCGTGCCGCCCTCGTCAAGAGTGACCTGCCCGTTCGCGTCAAGGGAAAGGATGCCGTACTCGTTCGCAGGGGCGGTGTAGCCGCCGTCGCTCTTCTTCGTGTACGTGTGCACAGCCCCAGAGACGTCAGTGAGGGTGACCGTCGTGCTGGTCTTCGTCGCCAGCGTGTACAAGCCACCCGCGCCGTTGATCGGGCTAGAGCTGGTCCACCCGCCGGGCAGGTACTGCACCGTCTTGGTGAACCAGTCCGCCGGTACCGGCATGCCGTCGACCGTGTCGCTGATCCCCGGCCCCTTCACCCGCAGCTCCAGACGCGCATCCCCGGTTGCGTCGTAGTAGTCGACGCGGATCGCCGTCGGCGTACCTCCCGTCAGCGACGACGCGGTACCCCACTGGACACCGGTCGCCGCGGTCGACCACTGGTTCAACACCGTCGTGCCACCGATCTCCACACGGGCACCGTCGTCACGGACCACACCAAACGTGTAGGTGTCGGTCGTGTTGCCAGTCACCGGCGGGGTGACGAATCCGTTCCATTGCGCCAGCCAGTAGTTGGCTGGCACTGCGGGGGCGATCTTGTCGGGTTGGATGAACGAGATCATCGGATCGGTCTGCGTCAAGACCGGCTGCCGACCGGCGAAGTCAAAGGTCGTCGTCGAGGTCTGACCCTGGTTCAAAGCGTTGTAGTACGACGCCACCAGGCCTGCGTTCGCGTTCGGGTCGGCCTGCGAGTTGTAGGAGAAGCTCATCCCCATCGGCCCGCCGATGGTCGCAACCGTCGGCGAGGCGAAGCTCAGTGACAGGTTGCCGTTCGCGAGGTTCACCGTCGCCGGCCCCGCAGTGTCGAACGGAGACGGCCCCGACGTTCCAAGACGCCGGTTCGTGGTGAAACGACCGAGCCAGGCCTGTTCGGACTCATCGACGCCGTCGTCGGTCCACACCCGCCAGGTGTAGTTCACGCCGTCTTGCAGGGACCCGTCGACCGGTGTCCACGTCACCGGAGCGCCCGGAGTTGTGTCGGTCGGGGTGATCCACCCCGAGGTCACCACGGTACCGACACGCCCATCGGGGCCAGTGGCGACGACGAACTTGTACTTCACCGGATCCGTGTCATCCGGATCCGGCGCGTAGCCGACGCTGAACTCAGGAGCGAGTGTCGTGACGACCTGCTCATCCGTGGGCACCGCCGACTCGAAAACGACGACAGGTGTCTCGTTGGTCGTGAAGTACCAGTTCGCGTTCGTCGCCGACCGCTCGGTGTTGTTCCCCAGAAGCCCATTGTTGCCATCTTTTACCCACACGCGATAGCGGTACTGAGTGTCCGACGCCAGGACATTTGATGGGACCTGGAACTCGCCGGCGTTGACCCAATCGGTTTGGTAGACGATGTTCGTGAAGGGCCCCGAACCGTTGCCTGTCCCACCAGTCGGCTCGAACTCGTACCGGTACTGCAGACTCGTGCCCGAGTTCGTCGAACCCGTCGCCTGCATCTTCGGCGCCCGCGGGCCTACCTGACCCGAAGTTGGCGTCGCCCCCGTCACGCCCGTGACTGACGGATAGCTCGCGTACCACACGGTGAGGGTGGTGTTCGCGCCCTTGTAGGAGTATCCGGTGTTCGCCTCCCAATCGCTGCGGAACCCCAGCCAGTTACTGTATGAGCCCGTACGCACCCAGGATGCGATCGTGGAATCCAAGCCGTCGTGGACACCGTTGCTCGCCGTCGCTCCACCATTACACAGCGTGAACCCCGAAACGTCAGAACCGTAGCTGCTCACGGACGTCGGATTGCTCGAACCCGACCCGACGTAACCCGTCTGACATGTCGCCGTACCAGTCGTATAGCTCAGACTCACCACCGAGTCGGTCACATAAGTACCCGCGATATTCCCCAACGGATACTGCGCATACCCACGCCAGTAGAGCGACTTGTTCGCCTGCCACGGGTTACCGAACCATGTCGCCCCTGACTGCGGCGTGTTGTCGGACTTGTAGGACTTCCGGTTGCTCGCACCCCAGGCCGTCGATGGATCGACCGTCACTGGGTAGACGCGTTCAGGATCCGTCATCCAAACGAAGTCGGGTCGCAACGTCAACAGCCAGTCGTCGCCATACCGTTCGACACTCGCCACGACCGGCGCGACCTCCGGCTCGCGTTCACCGACGACCCCGGCAGAGTCCCACATGATCGGGGTCGGGATACTGAATCGCGCAAACCCGTCCGCGTCGAGGATCACGAACCCGCCCGCATCATCCGGCTCAACCGTCAAACCCGGTGCCGAAAGCACCCACCGGTACTCAGGAGCCGTCTTCGGTGCTTGATCAAGCACCATCGACTCCTTCACGAACGTCGGCTCGATCTCGTACAAGAGGTCGACACCATCGAGCACATCGCGGTACCACAGATCGCTGTCGCTGCCTCGCGCTTTCGCATGCGACCCCTCGACATCGGCCGCGCCGAGCAGACGCCACGACAGCGAAACGTCATCGCTCCACACCGTCAGCACTTCGCCGTCGGCGTGCGAGGAGAACTCTGGCGTCAATATGTGACGTTCGGCATTCCACCCATCAGCCGCACGCTCCAGCAAGTTGCTCGCCGCAACCCACTCGCCATCCACCTGCACGTTCTGCGGATACTCGCTCAGCACCACCATCTCGGGCGCGCCCGGAGCGTCATAAGTCGTTGAGAACTGATCCCGATCGAGAACCGGCAGCCCGTCAAGGTCAAGCTTCGCGAGATCCAACTTCCGCTGCGCGACGCGCTTCCCCGGCAGCGCGGGAGCCGCCAGGTCACCCACCGAAAGGTCACCCTCGTCCAACGAGAAGTCGCCCTCGGGAACCGTCGGAACCCCAGCCTCGGCTGCAGTCGAATCCACCGCCGGCAACACCACCAGCGGGTCAGCAAGCTCCGCCCCGTGAGCCGGAACCACCATCGTCACAACGAGTGCAGCCGAAGCCACCGCCGCAACCACCGAACGCGTCAAAGCCGCTGCAAACATCCCTGTTCCCCGAGTTCCCTAGTCCCGAACGACCTCAGAGCAACGCGAGGTCGACTCAACGTAGCGGGTAGACAGAACCGTGCGCCACTACCATCTTCTGAACATCGCATGCCGGAGAATCCGGGTCGACGTCAGGGGCGCTCCAAAGCCCGGAGGGCGCCGGCGCGCTTGCTGTGAGACAACAACGTGACCCGCCGATGACGTGGAAGGAAAGAAGGGGCCAGCCTTAACGGCTGACCCCTCCTTCAGGTTGGAGTAAGACCAACGTGGTCTGCCTCGAGTTGCGGGGACAGTGTCTGAGTTCACGACATGTGTCACAGGTGATGCGTCGCTGATGAGTCGG
>CAZCEE010000005.1:0-28251 GCA_964497165.1 uncultured Schumannella sp.
AACTGAGCGTCGAAGACCTGCGCGACGCGTTCGCCGTGACCTACGAGACGGCGGCGCATCGGTTCACCAATCTCGCGACCGAGCACCTCGGCATCCCGGTTCACTTCCTCAAGGTGCACGCGAGCGGCGCGATCTCGAAGGCGTACGAGAACGACGGGGCGCTGTTCCCCACCGACGTTCTCGGTGCCGTCGAAGGGCAGATCGTCTGCCGCTACTGGAGCGCCCGGCAGGTGTTCGCCGTCGAAGACCGGTTCAGCCCGTACCACCAGTACACCGACAAGCCGACGGGCACCTACTGGTGCACGTCGAGCATCCAGGGCACCGCATCGGGCTCGTTCTCGGTGAGCGTCGGCACCCCGTTCGCGCACGTGAAGTGGTTCCGCGGTCGCGACACCGTGCGGCGGCAGACCTCACGTTGCCCCGACCCGACCTGCTGCCGGCAGCCCGACTCCGCCCTTGCGACGCGCTGGTCCGACAAGGCGTGGCCCTCCGCGCGGCTCAACTCCTCGCTGCTCGCGGCGATGCCCTCCGGCACCTTCACCGGGGTCGACCTCACCGAGGTCTACGAGTTCCTCGACGCCCACGCGCCTGAGTAGCCCGCACCTCGGTGGTCGAGTAGCGGCGCAGCCGCGTGTCGAGGCCGGAAAGCCGTGCTACGAGATCTGCGCCCTGAGCCGACGTTCCACCTCCGGAACATCGCGCTCAACGGTGGAGCGGATCATCTCGAGATCGACATGGGCGTAGCCGTGGGCGATTCGGTTGCGGGTCGCCCACATCACTCGCCACTCTGACCCGAGGACTCGGGTGCGGAACGATTCGCCGGTCCGCGACAGCGCCTCGATCGCCGCCGAGAGCCGCATGCTCACGGCGTCAGCGACTGTCTCGTCAGCCAGATCCCCGCGCTCGAGATGTCGACGGAGTACCGCGAAGTGTTCGAGAGCGTCACGGGCGAGTTCGGTGTTGCTTCTGGTCACAGCGGGACGATGTCATCCACGACCGACGCCGAAACGCTCTCGCGCAGAGCACGGTCGGGGACGACGTCGACAGGAGCGCCGAGGAGGTCGGAGAGCTCCGTTTCGGCGCGCGCGAGGTCGAAGAGAGACACATCGTCATCGACCTCGACGAGAAGGTCGATGTCTGAAGAGGACCCGTCCGAACCGCGGGCGACGCTGCCGAACACGCGTGGTCGGCGCGCACGGTGGCGGGCGAGGATGGCGATCACCTCGCCGCGCTCGCGAACGAGGCGCCGCCCGAGATCCGATGTCGGGTGGAAGCGAAGAAGGCGGGAGACTTCGGGTTGGCTTCGTCCGAGTGCGTCGGCGATCTGCCGTTGAGTGAGACCCTCTCGCTGCCCAAGACGCGCGGCCCGGCGCAGCATCTCGCGAGAGCGGGCATGCATCTCGTCAGCTGCGTGGGCGTCATCCCGTAGCCGATCGAGGATGCCCGCTTCGCTCGTCATATAGCAAATGCTATCAGAGTGCGAGATCGTCCCGCGTCGGCGGGTCGGCCCCGGGACGCGAGACGGTGATGGCGGCGCATCGCGCGGCGAACTCGACGACCTGGGCGACGTCGGATGCCAGCAGCTCACGGAGCGCAGCGCGCTGGTCGCCGCCGAGCACCCCGAGGTCGCTCAGGGCGGCGAGCAACCCCGACGTGAACGAATCCCCGGCGCCGATCGTGTCGACGACCTCCGTGGTCGGGGCCGGAACGTGCACCGGTCCGCTTGCGGTCAGCGCGTCGGCGCCGTCGCGGCCGCGGGTCACGATGACGAGGCCCGCCCCGAGCGCGAGCCAGCTCGCCATGACCTCGGTGACCATCGCATCCGGGTACAACCAGGCGATGTCTTCGTCGCTGGCCTTGACCACGTCGGCCAGCGCGATGATGCGCTCGACCCGTGGGCGGGCGACGTCGGCGGACCCCATGAGCTGTTGGCGGATGTTGGGGTCGTAACTGATCGTCGCCGACGGCCGCAGCTCGGCGAGCAGCCGTTCGACGGTCGTCGCCCCCGGCTCCAACACCGCCCCGATCGAGCCGACGTGCAAGGCATCGACGGATCCGGCGGCGACCTCGAGATGTGTCGGATCCCACTCGATCGAGAACGTGTAGCTCGCCGCCCCGGCGGGGTCGATCGTCGCGAGCGCCACTGAGGTGGGGTGGTCGCCTATCGTGCCGGGAGTGATGGCGACCCCGCTCGCCTCGAGGTGCTGGGCGATGGCGACCCCGTACGGGTCGGAGCCGAAGCTCGAGTGCAGGGTCGCCGGCACCTCGAGACGCTGGAGACCGACCGCGACGTTGAGGGGGCTGCCGCCCGGGTGCACGGCGTCGTCGCCGTCGCGGCGCACGATGTCGACGAGCGCTTCGCCGACGACGAGCGCACGGGTGGTCGGGATGCTCACGCCGGCTCCGGAGGGATCTCGCCGGAGCCGCGCGGGATCAACACACTCGGCACGACGACGCGCACCGGTTCGCCGGTGTCGCCGTCCATCCGCGCGAACGCGCGCCGAGCCGCGACCCGGCCCATGTCGTACGGATTCTGCGCGACGACGGTGACCCCCGGCTCGAGCATGTCGCCCATCGGGATGTCGTCGAATCCGACCAAGGCGACGCGTCGCTGAAGGCCCCGCTCGCGCAGCGCTCGCAGGGCACCGATCGTCACCAGGTTCTGGCTGCTGAACAGCCCGGTCGGCGGATTCGCGCTGTCGAGCAGTTCGAGAGTCGCCGCGTAAGCGGCGTCTTCGGTGTGCAGATCTTCGATGATGGGGATGCCGGTGGTGGGGATCCCGACGGCACCGAGTTGCTCGAGGAAGCCGCGGCGACGTTCCTGCGCGGTCCACAGTTCGCGGCGGTCGCCGAGGTACGCCAGGCGGCGGTGGCCGACCGCGATGAGGTGTGCGGTGGCTTCTGCCGCAGCCTCCGCGTTGTTGGTGACCACGACATCCGCATCGATGCCGGCGGGTTCACGGTCGACGAAGACCAGAACCGTGCCTCGGCCCTGCTCGGGCACAAGCTGGCTCTGGTTCTTGCGCACCGTGGTGAGGATCAGCGCGTCGACGCGGCGACGCAGCATCTCGCCGACGATGCGCTGCTCGCGGCTGGCGTCGTCGTCGAGGCTGGAGGCGAAGACGGCCACGCCGCGCTCCACTGCGGTGTCTTCGACGCCGCGGTGCACAGCACCCGAGAACGGGTTGGCGACGCTGCCGACGACGAGGCCGATGGTGCGGGTCCTGCGTCCGGTGCGACGCAGATTGCCGGCATTCAGATCGGGGTGGTAGTCGAGCCGTTCGGCCGCGTCCCGCACCTTCGCGATCATGGCTGGGGAGACGTTCGGCTCGTCGTTGATGACCCGCGAGACGGTCTTGATGCCGACTCCGGCGAGGGCCGCGACATCGCGCATGGTCGCGCGAGTGTCGGGTTTGCGGTCACCGTGCTGCGTAGACATCGTTGTCACAGTCTCTCGGTTGAATCGGGCGTTGGCCTTGACTATATCCACATCAATCGGCTAGACCTAACAATGACACCGTTGTCAACGGCGGTGCCATCCGCCATAGACCAGGAGGATTCAATGCCGAATCGCACACAGTTCCGCACCCCCGCAGCCCGGCTGTTCGCCGGCGTCGTCGTACTCGCCACCGCATCCCTCGGGCTCGCCGCGTGCGCGCCCGCCGGCTCGACCGGAGGCGACGGTGACGAGATCGGAGTCTCGTTGATCGTCAAGACCAACTCGAACCCGTTCTTCATCGCCATGCAGGAAGGCGCCGAGGCCGCAGCGGCCGACGCCGGCGTCTCGCTGACCCTCGCGGCTGGCAAGGAAGACGGTGACGAAGACACCCAGATCAAAGCGATCGAAGACGCGATCGCGCGAGGCGACCAGGGCATCCTGATCACCCCGAACGGTCCCGGAGTGCTCGACGCCATCGCCAAGGCCCGTGACGCGGGCCTCTACGTGATCGCCCTCGACACCCCGCCCGACCCGGCTGACGCCGTCGACATCACCTTCGCGACCGACAACCGTCTCGCCGGCCAGCTCATCGGCGAGTGGACCGCCGCGCAGCTCGGCGGCGAGAAGGCGACCATCGCGCTGCTCGACCTGTTCGACGACAAGATCGTCTCGGTCGACTACAACCGCGACCAGGGCTTCCTCGAAGGCCTGGGCATCGACGTCGCCGACGGCAACGCCAACGGCGACGAAGCCGCAACCGGCAGCTACTCCGGCGGCGACTACGAGATCGTCGGCAACGAGGCGACCAACGGCGCCGAAGACGGCGGCCTGGCCGCGATGGAGACGCTGCTGTCGAAGAACCCCGACATCAACGTCGTCTACACGATCAACGAGCCGGCCGCGTACGGCGCCTCGCAGGCGCTGCTCGCTGCGGGCAAGAACCTGGATGACATCATCATCATCTCGGTCGACGGCGGCTGCGCCGGAGTCGAGGGTGTCGTCGATGGCGTCATCGACGCGACCAGCCAGCAGTACCCGGTCAAGATGGCCGAGCTGGGCGTGCAGGCGATCGTCGACATCGTGAAGAACGGCACGACGCCGGAGGTCACCAGCGGCCTCGACTTCTTCAACACCGGTGTCGCGCTCGTCACCGAGACCCCGGCCGACGGTGTCGACTCGATCGACGCCGCAGCCGCCTCGGAGATCTGCTGGGGCTAATCCCGTCACGTTCGAGGGTGGTGCTCGGCACCGCCGAGTGCCACCCTCGAATTGACACCGCTACACCGACGTAACAGGAGTCACCCGTGAGCGCCTTCACCGGCAATGTCCCGTCGCACGACCTGGCCGAGGAGTTCCTCGACCGCAGCACGCCGCTCAGTCGGCTGCGCAACATCCTGCATCGCTACCCCGCGATCAGCCCGGCCGTCGTGCTGGTGATCGCCATCATCGTCTTCGGGCTGATCAACCCGCGCTTCCTCTACCCCGCGAACCTGTCGCTCATCACCCAGCAGGTTGCCGTCGTCGGCACCCTCGCTCTCGCGCAGACGCTCATCATTCTGACCGCCGGCATCGACCTGTCGATCGGCGCGGCCATGATCTTCTCGTCGATGGTCGTCGCGCAGACGGCTTCGGTGAATGGGGTGCCCGGTCCGGTGGCGCTCGTCATCGGCCTCTTCGTGGGCCTCGCCGCGGGAGCGCTCAACGGGTTCCTCGTCACCCGACTACGGCTTCCCCCATTCATCGTGACGCTCGGCACGCTCAACATCTTCATCGCGCTGACGCTGCTGTACTCACATGGCGCGACCATCCGCGGGGCCGAGATGCCCGGCATCCTGACCGCGACGGGTCTTCCCATCGCGATCGGCGACGTGCGGATCACCGTCGGCGTGCTCGTCATGCTCGCCCTGTACATCGTCGTCGCCTTCATCCTCGGACGCACCGCGTGGGGCCGCCACGTCTACGCGGTCGGCGACGACAAGGAGGCCGCGCGACTCGCCGGCATCTCGGTCAACAAGGTGCTGATGAGCGTCTACCTCGCCGCGGGCGCCATCCTCGCCATCGGAGCGTGGGTGCAGATCGGTCGCACGAACGCCGCCAGCCCGAACGCCGGCATCGATCTCAACCTCGACTCGATCACCGCCGTGGTGATCGGCGGCAGGAGCCTCTTCGGCGGTCGCGGGGTGGTCTGGGGAACCCTCCTCGGAGCCCTCATCGTCGGCGTCTTCCGCAGCGGGTTGTCGCTCGCCGGGCTCGACGTGCTCTACCAGACCCTCGCCGTCGGTGTGCTCATCATCGTCGCCGTCTCGGTCGACCAGTGGATTCGGAAGGTGCGCGCATGACCGCGATCCTCGAGGCGCGTTCCCTCGTCAAGACGTACGGCCGCGTCGTCGGACTCGACGGCGTGAGCCTGCAGCTGATGCCCGGCGAAGTTCTCGCGATCATCGGCGACAACGGCGCAGGCAAGTCGACGCTCATCAAATGTCTCACCGGCGCCGAAGTGGCCGATGAGGGCGAGATCCTGCTCGAGGGCAAGCCGGTGACGTTCAAGCGACCGCAGGATGCCCGGCACGCCGGCATCGAGACGGTGTACCAGAACCTCGCGGTCTCGCCCGCGCTCGACGTGGCCAGCAACCTGTACCTCGGGCGCGAGGAACGCCTCTCGGGCGTGCTCGGGTCGGTCTTCCGAATGCTCGACACGAAGGGGATGCGGGTACGCGCCCGCGAGGAACTCACCCGTCTCGGCATCACGACACTGCAGGACGTGACGGTACCGGTCGAGAACCTCTCCGGCGGTCAGCGTCAGGCGGTCGCCGTCGCTCGCGCGGCGGCGTTCGGGTCGAAAGTCGTCGTGCTCGACGAACCGACGGCGGCTCTCGGCGTTCGCGAGTCGAAGCAGGTGATCGAACTCGTCAAGAGCCTCCGCGACCGCGGCATCCCGGTGATCCTCATCAGCCACAACATGCCGCAGGTGTTCGAGGTGGCCGACCGCATCCATATCCAGCGGCTGGGCAAGTGTGCCGCGACGATCACGCCGAAGAGCCACTCGATGACCGATGCGGTCGCGATCATGACGGGTGCCGCCGCGGCATGACCTGGGCACTTTACGCCGAGTTCACGGCGGTTCCGGGGGCTGAAGCGCGCGTCGCCGAGCTGGTGCGCGGGCTCACTCGGAAGGTGCGCGCGGAGCCGGGCAACCTCGCCTTCACCCCGCACACTCTCAAGGATGACCCGCGGAGTTGGTTCGTCTACGAGGCCTACCGCCACGAGGAGGCCTTTCGCGAGCACCTCGCGGCGGACTACGCCGCAGCGTTCAATGCGGCACTCACACCTCTCGTGGAGGGTGCTGGCTCGCGGCTGACGTTTCTCGCGGACCCGCACCCCGTGGGTTGAGTAGCGTCGCGCGCAGTGCGACGCGTATCGAAACCCAGCAACCCGACAGCGACCGAGGCAAGATATCCGGATGAGCATCTGGTTCGGCACCCCGACGATCGACGACGCGAACGCGAAGCGGCCGGGCACGATGATCGAGCACCTCGGCATCGAGTTCACCGAACTGACTGACGAAGCGCTCGTCGGTCGGATGCCGGTCGATCACCGCACGCGCCAGCCCGCAGGGGTGCTGCACGGCGGCGCGTCGGTCGTGCTCGCCGAGACTCTTGCGTCGTGGGCGGCGACGTTCGCCGTGGATCGCGAGAAGTTCCACTGCGTCGGGATGGAGATCAACGCCAACCATCTGCGTCCCGTCGCCGACGGGTGGGTGCGGGGTGAAGCCCGCGCGATCGCCCTCGGCCGCACGACTCAGGTGTGGGAGATCCGCATCACCAACAACGCCGGCAAACTCGTCTGCATCTCCCGCTGCACGATGGCCGTGCTGTCGGTGCCGTCGCAGTACTAGCGCGCGACAGTCGAAGAAGCGGAGAAGACGGCCAACGGCGAGTCACTCGCCGGTCGACTGCCCCGTGAGTTCTAGGAAATGGGCGCGCATCCGGGCGGCATCCGGGTTGACGCCGGTGAACAGCCGGATGCCTTCGACCGCTTGCCCGACGTTCATCCGCCCGCCGTCGAGCGTGCGCAGCCCGAGCTCCTGCGCGCGCTTCAACAGCTCGGTGCGGATCGGGAAGTAGACGACGTCGGCGACCCACGCATCCGACCGGAGCGATGCGGGATCGAAAGCCATTCCGGGGTGCCCCACCATGCCGATCGGGGTCGCGTGGATGACCCCGTCGGCCTGGGCGAGGACGCCGCCGACATCGGCGGTCGCCGTCACTCCGATCTCGCGATCGGGATACGCCAACCGCAGTCGGTCGGCGAGAGCCGCCACCCGCTCCGGCACCAGGTCGGTGATCGTCAGCCGCTCGGTGCCGAGCGCGAGTACTGCGTACGCTGACGCCGACCCGGCGCCGCCGCCGCCGAACTGAACGACGTCGGTCAGCGCGACCCCGGGGAGCCCGTCGATGACGCCGTCGCGGAACCCGACCCAGTCGGTGTTGTGCCCCAGGAGACGTCCGTCTTGGATGACGACGGTGTTGACGGCGCCGAGCCGTTGCGCGTCGAACGAGATCTCGTCGAGGAACGGGAGCACGATCTGCTTCGCCGGATGGGTGATGTTCAGTCCGGCGAAGCCGTCGCGGCGAGCCTGGTCGAGCAACTCGCCCACCCCTTCGGCGGGGAGACCCAGAAGCTTCAGGTCGAACAGCCGATAACGGTAGTCGAAGCCCAACAGTGCGCCCTCGCGTTCGTGCAGCGCGGGGGAGAGCGAGGGCCCGATATCGTCGCCGATCAGACCGACCTGGATCAGTGACGTCATCGTCGTGTCCTTTCCGAAGAGTCAGGTTGCGCCCGCGCCCCGCGCAGTCGTAGCGAGACTCGACATCCTGGTCTGCTCGGTTGCATCTTCGGCACCTGGGGCACGACAATACAACAATGCGTACCGCCCAATGGAACGACTCGGTCTCGGTCATCGACCGCGTGACGGCCGTCCTCGGGTCATTTCGAGTCGAGGACAAGAAGTTAGGCGTCTCCGAAATCGCTCGCCGGTCGAACCTCCCGAAGTCCACAGTTTCGCGACTGGTCGCCGAGCTCGTGCGTCATCGCTACCTCGAGCGCGACGGCACGAGCGTGCGGCTTGGCCTGAGGCTGTTCGAGCTGGGCGAGCTCGCGGCGCAACCCAAGGAGCTGCGTAGCCTCGCCCTCGCGACCATGGCCGACCTGCGAGACGCGACCGGCCAGACCGTCCATCTCGCCGTTCTTGAGGGCGTCGAAGTCGTCTACATCGGCATCCTGCGGGGCCGGAACGCCCCGAAACTCGGCTCGCGCGTGGGCGGTCGAATGCCTGCGTACGCCACTGCGGTCGGCAAGGCGCTGCTGGCGTTCTCCACTCCCGACGTCGTCGAGAACGTCGTCTCGAACGGACTCGTTGCACGCCAGCCCCGCACGATCGTCGATCCGACGGTGCTGCGCCGAGAGCTCGAAACGATCCGCAATTCCGGCCTTGCCTACGAGCGCGAGGAGTCTGGCCCGAACGTCGCCTGTGCGGCGAGTGCAATTCTCACCTCGACGCGTGAGCCGATTGCCGCGATCTCGGTCTCGGGTCAGGTCGACCAGTTCGATGCACGTCACGTCGGGCCCGCGGTGCACACCGCTGCGCTCGGCTTGGGGCGACAGCTTTCCCTCCGCGCCTTGCGCGGTTCGATCTGAACCGTCCCACTCAGCGGACCGTTCGATTGCCGCGGCTGCGGGACCGTCGAGAAGATCGAGTCACGCACTCGATAGACGGGACGATGAGGTCATGGCACGGACAGACGTGCACACCGATGGGGCAGACGACATCCGCGTCGGCATCGTCGGCTGTGGAAAGATCGCGATCAACCACGTCAAGGCGCTGCAGGCGCTCGACGGTGTGCGGGTGACGATGGTGGTCGACGTCGATCGCGCGCGGGCTGAAGCCTTCGCGGCCGAGTACGGCATACCTCAAGCGTTCGACGACGTCGACCTCGCCCTCTCGTCTGGGCTCGACGCCGTGACCATTTGCACCCCGCACCGCGTGCACGAGGCCGGAGTGCTCGCCGCCGCCGCTCACGGCCTGCACGTGTTGTGCGAGAAGCCGATCGCCTCGAACCTCAAGGAGGCCGACCGGATGATCGCGGCGACCGACACTGCGGGTGTGAAGCTCGGCGTGATGTTCCAGCGGCGGTTCTGGCCGGAGTCCCTCCGCATCCGTCGCGCCCTCGACTCCGGCGAACTCGGCGCTCCGATCGTCGGCAGTTGCATCGTGCGGTTCAACCGTGACGAGGACTACTACTCGGAGCCGTGGCGCGGGCGTTGGGACACCGAGGGAGGTGGAGTGCTGATCAACCAGGCGATCCACCACATCGACCTCCTCCAGTGGTTCATGGGACGCGCGGTCAGCGTGACCGGTCGGATCGCGACCCTGCGTCACGGCAACTACATCGAGGTCGAAGACACCGCGGTTGCCACGATCGAGTTCGAGTCCGGCGCCCTGGCGTCGCTGCAGGCCAGCTCGACCTTCGACCCGGGTCTCGGTGCCCAGGTGCTTGTCTCCGACGCCCGCGGTCGTACGGCGAGTGTTGTCGAGTTCCCGGAGGGCACGGGGCGCACGGATCTCGTCACGGTGCCCGGCCAGGAGGAGTTCGTGGCGATCTACCAGGCCGGCATGGAGTTCGATCGCGCGCTGAGCGAGATCCACACCCACCTCGTGCCCGTGCACGCACTCCAGATCGCCGACTTCATCGAAGCGATCCGTGACGACCGCCCGCCGCTCGTAACCGGTGTCGACGCGCGACGCGCCTTCGCGATCGTGATGGCGATCTACGAGTCATCACGCAACGGCGGCGCCCCGGTCGACCTCCGTACGCCGGCGGAACTCGCGGGTTGACAGAGCGCGTGTCGCGCCGAGTCGGCCTTCTCGGGGTCGATTCGGGCCCGCCGCGCGCGCGATCACCGCATAGTCCGGCGTGCACCACGCAGACGTCGGGATCGCCGTGTCGGCCTACCTGCTCGCGGTGGCGGTTTTCATCCCGGCGAGTGGTTGGGCCTCCGACCGGTGGGGCGGTCGTCACGCTCTGCAGCGCGATCGGGTCGCTGCGCTTGGGTGGTTCGGCAGGGCAGGTGCGTGGTCACCCGGCGCTGAGCGCTACCCGCGGAAGGCGTCACGGATCGCGACGTACGCGAACACGATTGCGGGCCGAGAGTCACACCACGCCCCGGGTAGCGGTCGGCCATCACCGACTGCATGTCGTTGCCGATCGCGTACAGCCCGGCGATCGGCCGATCGTCCGGTCCGAGTACCCGCGCGTTCTCGTCGACGACGTACCCGGTAGAGGCGCCGATGTCACCCGGATAGAGCCGGATCGCCGAGAACGGGCCGCGGGTGAGAACGCCGATCGACGGATTCGGGGTGTGCGTCGCGTCACCGTTGGTCTTCTCGTAGACGGTTGTTCCTCGGCCGAAGTCGGTGTCGACACCCGTGCGGGCGAACTCGTTGAGCCGGTCGACGCTCGACGTCAGACGTCCCGGTTCCATGCCGAGCTTCTCGGCGAGGGCATCGAGGGTCGGAGCGGAGATCAAGTAGCCGTCGCGCAGCCGCCGCCGACGGCCCCAGCCGCCGGGCCGCACCGCGCCGATTCCATACCGCCGAACGGCGGCGTCGTCCGCGATGAGGAAACTGGGCGGCGGTGCCGTTGGGGAGTGCGCCTGCATCGCGAGCCCGAACCGGTGGTAAGAAGTCGACTCGTTGAGGAATCGGTCGCCCGCCGAGTCGACGACGATAAACCCCGGCTTCGCACGGTCTAGAGCGAAGTGCGGGTAGACGCCCGCGCCGCCACGCGACCGTGGCGGCAGCGAGACGGGCGCCCAAAACGCCGCACTTTCGCCGACGGGTCCGTAGCGGGCGCCGAGTCCGTCCAGGATGTCGTGGAACCCGCCGGTCGCTCCGGGCGCGATGGCGCTCCACTCGATGGGCACCTCGGGCAGCAGTCGGGAGCGACGCTTGGGATGGCGATTGAAGCCACCGGTCGCGGCGATGAGCGCGCGGCCGACGCCGATCTCGCGGGTGGTCCCGCCCTGACGTAGGCGCACGCGCGCGACCCGTCCGCCGTCGAGCGCGACGCCTTCTACCGTCGCCCCGAGAGCGAGCACGGCGTCGCGCTCGAGCAGCGTCTGCAGCAGGCGACCGACCAGCGCGTTGCCCATCGTGAGTCGCGTCGAGCGCGGGAATCGCATCCGGTCGCTGATATGGCGGGCGAAGCGCAGTCCCGCGCGCACGACGAGCGGCCAGGTGGCCGGGTGTAACGGAGCACGGGCGACTCGACTGAAGGCCGGGATATCCTCCCGCGCGAGCATCATCCCGCCGAAGACCGTGAACTCCTCGCTCTGCGGCCGCACGAGGGCCATTGCCGCGCCCAGCTTCTTACCGTCGAACTCGACGGTCTCGATGGCGCGGTTGCCGATCGCCGAGCCCTCGATCTCGGCCATGTAGTCGGGGTGGAACGCGCGCGGCGCGAACCGCACCGCGGATCCGGACTCGAGTGTCGCCACAGCTTCGGGGCCGGCTTCGAGGTAGGCGCGGCGCTGCACGTCCGACGAGCGATCGCCGATCGCGCGCGCGAGAAACTGCGCTGAGCGTTCGATGTCGTCGGAGGGGGGCACCCGCCTCGATGGCCGCCGCAGTCCCTGGGATCCACAGCGTTCCGGCCGTCAACGAACTTGTGCCGCCCAGCAGTTCGGTCGTCTCGACGACGAGCACGCGGGCCTGGCGGATTGTCGCGAACACGGCGGCGGATAGCCCCGCCGCTCCCCCGCCGACCACGACGACCTCGAACTCCTCGCCGTCGTCGAGGTGAGCCAGCGAGTCGAGCTGCGCCGCCCGCAAGTGGCTCACTTCTTCGGGTTCTTCGTTGACTCCAGGTGGGTGATCAGAAAGTCGACCGCATAGCGGTAGCCCTGGATCCCGCAGCCGGCAATGACGGCCTCCGCCATCTTCGCGACGTAAGAGTGGTGGCGGAACTCTTCGCGCCGGTGGATGTTCGAGATGTGCACCTCGACCGTCGGCAGGGAGACGGCGAGGAGGGTGTCCAGCAGCGCGATCGACACTGAGGTGAATCCGGCCGGGTTGACGATGACCCCGCTGGCGACACCGCGCGCCTCGTGGAGCTTGTCGAGCATCGCGCCTTCCCAGTTGCTCTGGAAGAACTCGATGTCGTATCCGCGGGCGTCGGCGGTCTCGCGTACCAAGTTCTCGACGTCGTTGATCGTCTCGAAGCCGTAGATGTGCGGCTCGCGGGTGCCGAGGAGATTCAGGTTAGGTCCGTTCACCACGAGGATGCTGGCACGGCTGGCGTTCATCGAACAGTCTCCTTCGACGGTCAGAACAGTGGCCGGGTGGCCGGGTCCATTGTGCGGGGCAGACGCCGCGACGCGTCCAGGGGCGTTCCATTGGACGGTACGTCCGCTTGGCCACCCAGCCGCGTTGCCCCCACAATCGTGACGTCGGGCACCGCCCGTCACAACCGTCTGAGACATCGAGGTCGCCGTGGAACCATCGCTGCACGTCGAGGCGGCCCATGTGCTCGCCGAGGCGTACCGATCGGGAACCCCGGTCGCTCCGTTGTCGGAGACCTACTCCGGCATGACGGTCGAAGACGCGTACGCCATCCAGCGCATCCAGGTCGACTCGTGGACGCGGAATGGTCGCGTCGTCCGCGGCCATAAGGTCGGGCTGACCTCCGCAGCGATGCAGCGCCAACTCAAGGTCGACCAGCCCGACTACGGCCATCTGATGAGCGACATGTTCCATCTCGAGGGGCGTCCCATCCCCGCGGGTTCGTTCATCGCGGCTCGCGTTGAACCGGAGATCGCGTTCGTGCTGCGCTCCCCGCTTCGCGGTCCGGGCGTCTCGATCGCCGATGCTCTCGGGGCGATCGACTACGTCGTCGCCTCACTCGAGATCATCGACTCTCGGATCGCTGATTGGAAGATCACCCTCGCCGACACCATCGCCGACAACGCGTCGTCGGGTGGCGTCGTCCTCGGCAGCCGGCCCCGTCGGATCGATGAACTCGACCTGCGCACTCTGGGAGTCGTGATGCATCGCAACGGCGAGGTCGTAGGTACCGGCGCTGGCGCCGCAGTGCTCGGCTCGCCCGTGAACGCGCTCGTCTGGTTGGCCAACACTGTCGGTCCGTTGGGCGTGGAACTGCGCGGGGGCGACGTCGTGCTCCCGGGCGCGGTGATGGGAGCCGTCGCGGTGGAACCGGGGCACACGGTCGTCGCCGACTTCGCCGGCTTGGGAACCGTGAGCGCGACCTTCGGCTCTTGACCTCTAATACGGATGTGAACGGAAGATGACCTCTACGACTTCGACTACGACTTCGACTACGACTCGGCCGACGGCCGCGATCGTCGGTTCCGGCAACATCGGAACTGACCTGTTGGTGAAGATGCTGAGAAGTGACATCCTCGACGTGCGCTACATGATCGGGGTGGATCCCGAGTCCGACGGGCTCGCCCGTGCCCGCAAACTCGGGGTGGAGGCGAGCGCCGACGGTGTCGACTGGCTGCTCGGGCTCGGAGAGCTGCCGGACTTCGTCTTCGAGGCCACTTCGGCCAAGGCGCACGAGGCCAACGCGCCGCGCTTCGCCGAGGCGGGCATCCGGGCCATCGACCTGACCCCTGCCGCCATCGGCCCCTTCGTCTGCCCCGCAGTCAACCTGGGCGACCACCTCGGCGCCGCGAACATCAACATGATCACGTGCGGTGGGCAGGCGACCATCCCGATCGTCAATGCCATCAGCCGAGTCGTCGACGTGCCCTACGCCGAGATCGTGGCGTCGATCGCCTCCCGCTCGGCCGGTCCCGGGACCAGGGCCAACATCGACGAATTCACCGAGACGACGGCGCAAGCCATCGAGAGCGTCGGCGGGGCGGCCAAGGGCAAGGCCATCATCATCCTCAACCCGATGAAGCCCGACATGGTCATGCGTGACACGGTGTTCGCGGCTATCCCACCGGACGCCGATCGCGACGCGATCAGCGAGTCGATCCACCGGATGGTGACCGACGTCCAGACGTATGTCCCCGGCTACCGGCTGAAGGCGGACCCGCAGTTCGACGATCCGATCGAGCTGTGGAACGGCAACGGGCGGGTCGCCGTGTTCCTCGAGGTCACCGGCAACGGCGACTACCTGCCGCCATGGGCTGGCAACCTCGACATCATGACCGCGGCCGCGATGCGAGCTGGCGAACTGTTCGCCCGAAGCGACGAGAAGGTGACCCCGTGACCCGCGACCGCGCACTCGTGCGTCTCACCGACACGACTCTGCGCGACGGCAGCCACGCCGTGCGGCACCGGTTCACGGAGGGCCAGGTTCGCGGGGTCGTCCGCGCCCTCGACGTGGCGGGAGTCCCGGTCATCGAGGTCACCCACGGCGACGGGCTGGGCGGTTCGTCGTTCAACTACGGGTTCAGTCTCGTGCCGGATATCAAACTGGTGGCCGCTGCCGTCGAAGAGGCGTCGTCGGCCCGCATCGCGGTACTGCTGCTTCCGGGCCTCGGTACGGTCTCAGACCTGAAAGAGGCGCATGGCGTCGGTGCCGCGATCGCACGCGTCGCGACCCACTCGACCGAAGCCGACGTGAGCATCGAGCACTTCCACGCCGCCCGTGAACTGGGGATGGAGACTGTCGGATTCCTGATGCTCTCGCACCGCACCTCGCCCGAGGAGCTGGCGAAACAGGCGCGCATCATGGCGGATGCCGGATGCCAGTGCGTCTACGTCGTCGACTCGGCCGGCGCCCTCCTGCCAGGCGGTGTCTCCGACCGCGTCGCCGCCCTGGTGGCAGAGCTCGGAACGGATGCGCAGGTCGGCTTCCATGGCCACCAGAACCTCTCGCTCGGTGTGGCGAACTCGTTCGCAGCCGTCGAGGCGGGTGCCCTCCAAATCGATGGCACGCTGCGCGCCCTCGGCGCCGGCGCCGGCAACACCCCGATCGAAGTGCTCGTCACCGCCTTCGACGCCGCCGGCATCGAAACCGGGGTCGACGTCGCCGCGATGCTCGCCGCGGCTGAAGAAGTTCTCGCGCCGATGATCGACCGCCTGCCGATCATCGACCGCGCCGCAGTCGTGCAGGGTCGCTACGGCGTTTACAACTCCTTCCTGCTGCACGCGGAACGTGCCGCGGAGCGTTACCACGTGCCCGCCCATGAGATCCTGAAACGCGTGGGGCTCGCGGGATACGTGGGCGGCCAGGAGGACATGATCATCGACGTCGCCATCAGTCTCCGCGACGAACTGCACGGGACCCCCGCATGACCGAGTGGTCCGTAGCCTCGGCCGCGAAGATCCTCTTCGAAGCCGAGGCAGGTCATACCGAACGCGGACGCATCACCGAGGAGTGGCCGGAGCTCGATCTGGCGACCGCTTACGAGGTGCAGGCAGCGCTCATCGATCTCAAGCGCGCCGCTGGCGAGGCGGTCGTCGGGGTCAAGCTCGGCTTGACGTCGCGCGCGAAACAGGAGCGGATGGGCATCACGTCGCCGTTGGTCGCCGTGCTGACCGACGGAATGATCCTGTCTGCGGGGGAACCGATCCCGCTCGACGCGCTCATCCATCCTCGGATCGAGCCGGAGATCGCCTTCTTGATGGCGACGGACCTGCGAGGCCCTGGCGTCACGGCAGCGACGGCTCTCGCAGCCGTCGCCTCGGTGCATGCCGCTTTCGAGATCATCGACAGTCGATTCATCGACTTCTCGTTCGCGCTTCCGGACGTGATCGCCGACAACGCGTCGTCCTCGCGTTTTCTGATCGGCGGTCTCGCGGTTCCGCCCACGGGGCTTGATCTGGCGCTCGAAGCCGTCGTGCTCGCGGTCGACGGGGCGGTCGTCGACACGGCCACCGGCGCCGCGGTGCAGGGCCACCCAGCCGAGGCGCTCGCGCTCGCTGCCAACGAGTTGGCGACTCGAGGCGAGTTCATCCCGGCCGGTTCGATCGTGCTTTCCGGCGGAATGACCGACGCCGTGTTCGTAGAGTCCGGGGTGCAGATCCGCGCCGACTTCACGAACCTCGGCTCGCTCAGCGTCATCGGCCGCTAACGAAGGAGACAGGATGCCGACCCCCGAGCAGCAGGATCAGATCGACGCCTACATTCAGACCTACCACGAGATGGTCGGCTTCGTGCCGCCGAGGATCGCCGCGCGCTTTGCCCGCCTCGCGGAGTCCAACCCCGAGCTGCTGCTCGCTCAGGAGCACGTGCGCAATCTGATCACCTACAACCAGGTGCTCGATCAGAAGACCACCCAGCTGGTCCTGACGGCGGTGCTGACCGTGCAACTGCGCGATGCCGCGGCGATCCACGGGCGTGCCGCGCTGAAGGCGGGAGCCACCTGGGAGGAGCTGCAGGCCGTCATGGACCTCGCCTATTTGTTCGGTGGCACGAGTGTCGCCAATCACTCGCCCGCGTTCCTCGACGCGATCGCGCGTCTCGAAGAAGAACATGGAGCCTGAGAATGACCCATACCGAGCCGATCTACGACGTCGCCCAGCTGGGCCACGTCGAGCTGCTGACCCCCGATCTCCAAGCGAGTGCGACGTTTTTCACCGACGCCTATGGGCTGTACCCGGTTGCCCAGACCGCCGATTCGGTCTACCTCCGCGCATGGAACGACGACGTGCTCACGTCGCTCAAACTGACCGCCAGCGAGCTGCCAGGGCTTGGCCACGTGGCGTGGCGGGCGACCAGTCCTCAGGCACTGGAGCGTCGCGTCGCTGCCCTCGAGGCCCGTGGCATCGAGGGCGAGTGGCACGACGGCGACATCGGCCACGGCAAGGCCTACCGATACGTCGGCGTCGGCGGTCACAATCAGGAGGTCTACTTCGAATCAGAGAAGTACAAGGCTCCTGCGGGCGAAGAGCCGTACCTTCCCAACCAGCCGCAGCGATTCGAGCCGCACGGCGCGGCGGCCGCACACATCGATCATCTCAACCTGCTGGTTCCGGACGTCGGCGCCGCGAGCCTCTTCCAGCAGGAGACCCTCGGCTTCAAGCTGCGCGAGCGACTGACACCTGCCGGCGGAGACGAGGTCGGCGCCTGGCTGAGCGTGATGTCGAAGGCGCACGATCTGGCGCTTACTCGCGAGCCCCACCCGACCGAAGGACGGCTGCACCACCTCGCGTACGCGGTGGAGAGCCACCTCGACGTCATCCGCGCCGCCGACATGTTCATGGAGAAGGGCCAGGCAATCGAGTTCGGCCCCGCCAAGCATTCGCGCACGCAGGGTTTCTTCCTCTATGTGATCGAGCCCGGGGGAAACCGGGTCGAGATCTTCACCGGAGGCATCCACATCTTCTCCCCCGACTTCGAGACCGTCACCTGGACGACCGAGTCCGGAGGCCGGGGCACCGCCTGGGGAACGCCCGTCCCGCCGACCTTCCACACCCACGCGACCCCGCCGTTCGCTGAGGTTGATGCCGGATGAGCGCCGTCCCCCCGTTCGGCGCCAGTTTCGTGACGCTGTCCGGAGTGGGGTTCGTCGGCGCGCCGCGGTTCGATTTCGAGCGCCGTGCGGCGGCGGCGGCGGTCGCCGGGTTCACCTCGATCGGGGTGCGGATCGCCGACCTCGTCGAGCCCGGTCGCACGCTCTCCAGCGCGCTCGAGGTGCCTGCTCGGTATGGCCTCACGGTCACCGAGGTCGAGTTCCTGGACGGTTGGGCACAGGCGTCGTCCCCCGAGGTGGCGCTTGCCACCGTCCCCCTGTTGCGAGACCTCGCCGGGGCGTGGGGCCCGTTCCACGTGACCTCGGGCGAGTTCAATGGCGGGCTACTCGACATCCATCAGGCGGCCGCCCACCTCGCGGTGCTCGCGGACGCGCTGACTGGCACCGGGGTGCGTCTCGCGGTCGAGGCGTTTGGCTGGTCGGCAATCTCGGACTACGACGTGGCCCTACAGATCGTTCGTCGGGCGGGGGCGGATGGCGTCGGCCTGATGATCGACGTCTGGCACTTCTTCAACACGCACGGGTCACTCGACTGGCTCCGTGCGCTCCGGCCGGAGGATATCGCCGCCGTCCAGCTCAATGACGGCGTTCTGGTCACGACCGAGCTGCGTGAGAACGCCCGCAATGGGCGCCTGCTGCCGGGCGAGGGCTCCCTCGATGTCACGGGTCTTTTACGCGTCGTGCGCGACATCGGGTTCACGGGCCACTACCTCGTAGAGTCGAGTTACCCGGAGTTCCGTGATCTCGACGTCACGGCGGCGGCCGAACGGGCGTTCACGCGGGCGACCCGGTCGTTCGAGTCAGCTTGAGGAGTGTCAGGCGCCGTCGCAGCGCCGCCGCAGCTCAGAACTCTTCGTAGAGACCGGAGTCGCGTGCCGCGCCAGCCCGCGGCCGAGGTGAAGTCCTCGTCGTCGGTCATGGGGAGGGTGTCCAGTCGTCTTCGACCATACGGTTGCCACGCAGCCGCCAGACCGCGACCGAGCCGCCGAGTGAGAGCACGAAGATCGTCACCAGGGGGACGGTCCAGCCCGAGGTCAGTTCGTGGAGCAGGCCGACGATGAGCGGCCCGGCCGCGGCCGCGGCGAAGCCGAAGCCCTGCACGAAGGCGCTCAGAGCCAGCGTGCCAGCCTCCGTGCGGGTCCGCAGACCGATCAGCATCAGCGAGACCTGATACAGGGTCGGGGTGAAGGCGCCGTAGAGGACCGCCCACAACCAGGGGGCGGCGGCGGGCGCGAGGAGGAGACCGCCGTACCCGACGATGAGCAGGCCGGTCGCGACGTGGACGAGGACACCGGGGTCCCGCAACCGGGGCGCGACGATGCTGAGGATCAGGCTCACCACGAGGCCCATGAGCGCGAAGACCGCAAGCAGCATTCCCGCCTCGAACGGGCTCACGCCGGCGATGTCCTGGTTGATCGCGGGGAGCCAGTTGAACATCGCGTAAAGGTTGATGCCCATCGCGGCGTAGATCACTAACAACCACCACGCGACAGGTGAGCGGTAGACGCGTCCTCGGACGCCGGGGAGACCGGCGATCCCGGGGGGATCGCAATCCCCGCGCAGGGACCGGTGGTGCGACAGCAGCCCGATCCAGGGTGGCAGGGCCACGAGGGCGAGCAGCGCCCAGCACCCGAGTGCCCAGCGCCAGCCGAAGGCCTCGGCGAGGGGGTGGATGGCGGCAGCGGGAATTGCCGTGCCGATCGAGAAGACGCCCGCGCCGACGGCGCTCATCAACTGGATGCGGCGCGGGAAGTAGCGCTTGATGAGGGCGGGCAGCAGCACGTTGGCGATCCCGATACCGCTCATCAGCACGACACCGCCCCCAAGGAACGTGACGACCTCCGGGGCGAGGCCACGGCCGAGGTGCCCGGCGACCATGCAGGAGATGGCGAGGATCGTCGCTCCCTCTAGCCCGAGCCGGCGCGTGATGGGTGCCGTGATCAGCCCAAACACTGCGAAGGCGAGGGGGGAGAGCATCCCGACGGCGACCAACACCGCGGTGCCGAGCGCGATCTCGCCGGAGATCAGTGGCGCGATCGGGGCGACGGTGGTGAGTCCGCCGCGCATGTTGAGCCCGAGCAGGATGATGCCGACGAGCGCGACGTAGACCGTCCCGCGCCCCCATCCCTCGCCGCTGCGCACGTCGACAAACGTAGGAGCTGGCGTGCGTCGCTCCGGTTTGCCGTTCCATTCAGCGGCCCGCCCGGTGTGCACCCGGAGAGCATCGGCAGAAGATGGTGGAGAACGAGGAGGTCGGATGAGGACCTCGATCGCGACGGTCTGTCTGAGCGGCACGCTGGACGTGAAGTTGCGAGCCGCAGCGCGTGCGGGTTTTGACGGCGTCGAGATCTTCGAGCCGGATTTCACCGCCTCGCCGTCCTCGCCAGAGCAGATTCGTGACCTCGCGGCCGATCTCGGTCTGAGCCTCGACCTCTATCAGCCGTTCCGCGACTTCGAGGGCGTCAGCGAGGAGGCCGTGCGGCAGAACTTGCGTCGGGCGGCGGCGAAATTCGGCCTCATGAACCGGTTGGGCATCGAGACAATCCTGGTCTGCAGCAACGTCGGGACCGCTATCAGTGGCGACGATGCACTCGCCGCCGATCAGTTGCACCGACTCGGCGACCTCGCCGCAGACCACGGCGTTCGGGTCGCCTACGAGGCGCTCGCCTGGGGGCGGTTCGTGAGCGACTTCGAGCATGCCGCCCGGATCGTGCGCGCGGTTGATCACCCGGCGGTCGGGCACTGCCTCGACAGTTTCCACATTCTGTCTCGCGACTGGGATCCGGCGCCCCTGGCGACGATCCCCGCCGAGAAGATCTTCTTCGTACAGATGGCCGACGCCCCTCGACTCTCAATGGACGTGCTCTCCTGGAGCCGCCACCATCGGGTGTTCCCGGGGGAGGGTAGCCTCGAGGTCGGGCGCTTCCTGGCTCACCTCCTTCGCTCCGGGTACGTCGGCCCGGTGTCGCTCGAGGTCTTCAACGACACATTCCGGCGGGCCGACCCCGACCGGACGGCCGTCGATGCCATGCGATCGCTGGTTTGGTTGCAGGATCTGGCTCTCGAGGCGAGTGCCGATCTCGCCGCCCACGAGTCGGTCGCGATGTCCCTCGACCAGCTGCCGCGGATGCCGGCGCCCTCCGGCTTCAACTTCGTCGAGCTACGGGCGGCGCTCGGTCGCCGAGAGGTGATTCGCTCGACCCTGGCTCGGCTCGGCTTCGAGGATTGCGGGCGGCACCGCACGAAAAACGTGGAGCTCTGGTCCCAGGGCGGGGCGCGGGTCGTGCTCGACGACGACGCCCACACGATGACGGGGGAGCCGACGATCGCTGCCTTGGGCTTCAACGTCGCCGATCCCGAGGTCGCGAGCGCCCGCGCCGCCCTCCTGCGCGCCGTCGAGGTCCCCCGGGTGGCTGGCGCCGGCGAAGAGCTCCTTCGCGGGGTGTTGGCGCCCGACTCATCGGAGATCTTCTTCGGCCGGGAGGGCGAGCAGGGGATACCGGCCTGGGTCGCCGAGTTCGAGCGCGGGGCCGTCGACCATGAGCCGTCACTTGTCACCGGGATCGATCACGTCAACCTCGCGCAGTCCTGGGAGTACTTTGACGCCGCCGTGCTGTTCTGCGCTAGCGTCCTCGGCCTTGCTCCGGAGCCCTCGCAGGACGTAGCCGCCCCGACCGGGCTGGTGCGCAGCCAGGTCATGCGCACCTCAGATGAGAGCGTGCGACTCGTGCTCAACCTCGCTCCCGGCGACGAGGACCGGGCGGCGGGGGCGCTGCAGCACATCGCGTTCGCCTCGACCGACGCGTTAGCCGTCGCGCGGCGGGCACGCGAACGAGGCCTCGCCTTCCTCGCGATCGGCGCCAACTACTACGACGACATCGCCGCACGCTTCGACCTCGATGCTGAGTTGCTGGCCGACATCCGCGAGCTCGGCGTGATGTACGACCGGGACGCCCGCGGCGACTTCCTGCACTTCTACACCGAGTCGCTCGGTGGTGTCTTCTTCGAGATCGTGGAGCGCCGGCACGGCTACCGCGGATACGGAGCCCCGAATGCGCCTATCAGGCTCACTGCCCAGCACGCCCAACGCCTCACGGAGGAGAGTCAGCAATGATCCGTCACGCCTCTGAGGCCGGTTCTCGCACGAGCTGGCGATCGTCGCCGGTCTCGATTCTCTCGCCGATCTGGAGATTTCCAGCACCCATCCGGCGCAAGCCCACGTGATCGCGGTCTCGGGACCGGTGAAGAAAACGCTCGCGCCTGCGGACTTAGTGACCTAAAGTCTCCGGATTCGACGTTCCACTGGGCGGGCCGGGCATCGCAGCTGCTGTTCCATTCGTCGGAACACCGCCTTGTGGCGCCAGCGGGCTCGGACTCAGATTTCCTGGAGCGGTGTAACCGCGCACATTGACAGAGAGGTTGATGATGACACCGGTGGACCCTGACGCCGCCCGACCAGATCCGGGCACAGAGAGCGTCGCGCCGATGGAGCGCACGCTGCCTCCGGACCCGCGACCCGTGCGGTGGCTCAGCTCGGCGGAGGTCGGGATCGCTGGCGCGCTGTTCGTCCTCACTTTCGGAGGCGTCATGTACCAGGTGCTCGGCCGCTATTTCCCGCCGATCGCCTGGGTCGGCGCCGGCGAGGTCGCGCGCCTGTCGATGGTCGCGATGTCGTTCATCTTGGCGGGGTACCTGGTCGGCAAGAACGGCCACATCGTCATCGAAGTCTTCGACGGCGTGCTCTCCGGCAAGAAGCTCTTCACCGTATTGCGCGTGGTCGCATCCGCGGTGATGGTGCTCACCTGCGGAGCCCTCGCCTGGGAGGCCTTCCTGACCATCGAATCGGGCTGGAGCCGCCTGACGACCGTCATGCACATGCCACTCGCGGTGCTCTACATCTTCGCTCTCGTCGGATTCGCCTCTGGCCTCTTCCACTCGATTGTCAAGATCCGCTACGCCAACCGCCCAGAGCGCCGGCTCGACGTCTCAGAGATGGAGGGCTGACATGGATCTCACCATCTACCTGGCGATCATGACGTTGTTGCTCCTGCTGCGCGTCCCCGTCGCCTTCGCAATGATCGCGCCGAGCATGCTGTACTTCTACACCAACGGCAACTCGCTCGGACTGGCGATCCGATCAATCGTCGATGGCATCAACAGTTTCCCATTGCTCGCGGTTCCACTGTTTGTTTTCGTCGGGGCCCTTGCCAACCACACGGGCATCGCGGAGCGGCTCTTCGACTTCAGCCTCGCCGCGCTGGCACGCCTCAGGGGAAACCTGGCCTACGTGAATCTGGCCACGAGCGTCGGGTTCTCGTGGATCAGTGGCTCTGCCCTGGCCGATGCTGCGTCGCTCAGCAAGGTCCAGGTTCCGCAGATGATTCGGCGGGGTTACCCGGGTCGCTTCGCGGTGGGGCTGACCGCCTCGGGGTCACTGCTCAGCACGGTGATGCCGCCGAGCATCCCGGCCGTGTTGTTCGCCGCGACGGCATCGATCTCGACCGGCGCGCTGTTCGCCGGATCGATCCTGCCCGCGCTGCTCATGGCGTTCGGCTTGGCCGTGTACATCTTCTTCTGGGTGCGCAGGCGTCCGGGCCTCAAGGGTCAGCCATTCGACGGCGCGGTGTTTCGACGGGCGACCTGGCGGGTGCTGGGGGCGTTGTTAACGCCTGTCATCATCCTGGGCGGCATCTTCGGCGGATTCTTCACGCCGACCGAGGGCGCTGGGGTCGCCGCAACATACATGTTGCTGCTCGGAGTGATCTACCGCACGATCACCTTGAAAGTGCTGTACCGCGCGATCAAGGAGACCGTCGTTATCACAGGCGGCATTCTGCTCATCCTCGGTGCCGCCAACCTCATGGGTCAGGTTCTCGCGCGCGAGCAGGTCTCACGAGCGCTCGGCGAGTGGCTCACAACTTTGACCGACAACCCGATTGTTTTCCTGCTCATCCTGAACGTCGTGCTTCTGCTGCTCGGAACCTTCCTCGAGGCGCCGCCGGTCATCTTGGTACTGGTGCCGGTACTCATGCCTATCGCAGCCGACTACGGGATCGATCCGGTGCATCTCGGAGTGATCATGATCATCAACCTGATGATCGGCTCCCTCAGCCCACCGGTCGGAGCCGTGCTCTTCGTCGTTGGATCAGTCACTCGACAACCGATGGGAGAGGTGTTCCGCGGCGTTCTGCCGTTCCTCGTCCCGTTGCTCATCGTGCTGCTGATCCTCACGGTGTTCCCGCCGATCGTGACCATCGTGCCCAGCCTTCTGGGGTTGTAGTTGTGCGGCTCGCTCCCGCGAGCCGTCCCTTCGGAGCCGTCCGGCTTCGGAAGCCACACAGTAAAGAGGAGATACAAATGAGTATTACTCTCGGCAAGAAGCGGGCGGTGTACGGTGCGTCGCTGGTGACGGCGTCGACGCTGCTCATCGCAGGCTGCACCGCCGCTCCGCCGGATGAAGGGTCGGGCGAGAACAGCCCGGTCACCATCTCCGTGGCGACCAGCCAACCCGAGACCACGCCAAACTTCTACTGCGGCGTCGAGCTGCTCAAGGAGCGCCTCGAGGCGGCCGACATCGGATTCACGGTCGAGACCTATCCGGCGAGCCAGCTCGGCCCGGACACGGAGCGCTTCGCGGCGGTTCAGGCCGGCGACATCGACATCGACCTGCAGGGTGCTTCGGGTCTGAGCGCGACCTTCGAGCCGATCGGCGTCCTCGACGCGGCCTACGTCTTCAACGACGTCGACCACGCCTTCGACTGGATCGACTCCGAGTCGGCGGATCTGTTCGCCGACTTCAACGAGCAGACCGGCACCACGATCGTCGACGGCTGGTTCTTCGGCAATCGTACCTTCACCACGAAGGAGACGCCGATCACCGAACCCGACGACCTCGCCGGCCTCCCGATCCGCTTCCCCGACTCGCCCCAGTTCCTCGCCAATGCGCAGGCCATGGGCGTGACGCCAGTGGCGGTGGCGAGCGAAGAGGTCTACGTCGCGCTGCAGCAGGGCATCGCGGTCGGCCAGGAGAACCCGATCGTCGCGACGCACTCGCAGAGCTACGACGAGGTACTCAAGGTCGCCAGCCTGAACAACCACCAGATTGGCATCCACTGGCTCGTCGTGAGCGATCACACCTTTGAGAAGCTCAGCACCGAGCAGGCCGATCTGCTGGTGGAGACGATCCACGGCATCCGCGCCGAGAACCGCGAGTGCGTGAACGAGGCGACCGAGGAAATCCTCGACGAGTACCGCGCCGACCCGGCGTTCACGGTCGTCGAAGAGGACGAGGTCGACAAGGATGCGTTCATCGAGAAGGCCACGGAGTTCTTCATGGACTACTACGACGGTGAGCGCCTCGCGACCTATGAGGCCATCCGCGCGATGGTCGACTGAGTCGATAGCAGTCTGAGAGAGCGGGAGGGGCCGAACGGCTCCTCCCGCTCTTGCGTGGCAGGACGTGACCAGCCCCCGAGGTCGGGCACCTTTGACCAGGAAGCACCCGCTGCACAATGGCCGTGCTTTCGGTGCCTTCGCAGTACTAGGTGGCGATGTAGACGGTGTTCGTCGAGGTTCCGCCGGTGAGCGGGTTGGCGAACGCGACGACGTGGGCTTCGGTCGAGCCGAACACCCCGCCGAGGTCGACCAGAAACGCGTCGTCGGGTGGGTCGTCTGACCACAGGGCGAACACCCCGCCCGCGCGCAGGTGTCGGGCCAGGCGGCGCAGCCCGTCGGGCGTGTAGAGGTCGGCGTGGCCTGGGGCGAGGCTGTGCCGCGGGGAGTGGTCGACATCCAGCAGGATCGCGTCGTAGCGCGGCGCGTCATCCGCGAGGTCGCGCCGCATGAGGTCGAAGAAGTCGTCGAGCACGAGCGTCGTGCGCGGGTCTCCGGTGAGTTGCGCCGACACCGGCAGCAGCCCGCGCTCGTGCCAGTCGATCACCGCAGGCAGGGCGTCGACAACCACGAGCGACCCCACCGATGGATGCTCGAGCGCCGCGATTGCGGTGTAGCCGAGGCCGAGCCCACCCACGAGCACGCTCAGGTTCTCGCCCGACGTGGCGGCGAGCCCGAGGTGCGCGAGCTGCTCTTCGGCTTCGGTGAAGAGGCTCGACATCAGGTACTCGTCGCCGAGCTTCACCTCGTAGACGTCGACCCCGAGGGTCGGCTCGACCCGTCGCCGCAGGAACAGGTCGCCCATCGGGGTCGCCTGCCAGTCGAGCTCTTCGAAGCGGAGGGCCACGGCCTCACCCTAGGTCCGCGCCGCCCGGTGATCAGCCCATCAGCAACAAGCTGACGGCGATCGCGATCATGACGACGGCGATGATGCCGTCGAGGATGCGCCAGGCGAGTGGTTTCGCGAAGAGCGGGGCGAGCAGGCGGGCGCCGAATCCGAGGGAGGTGAACCACAGGATGCTGCCGATCGCGCCGCCGCCGGCGAACCACCAGCGCTCGTCGCCGTGCGTGCTGCCGACCGAGCCGAGCAACAACACAGTGTCGAGGTAGACGTGCGGGTTGAGCCAGGTGAGCGCGAGGCAGGTCGTGATCGCCACGGCGAAGCTGGTCGCGCCGGCCCCGCGCTCGGCACGCAGCCCGTCGGCATCCGGCTTCGGGCGGCGCAGCGCCCGCACGGCGGCGAGCACCCCGTACGTGACCAGGAACGCCGCACCCACCCAACGGATGATCTCGACCAGCCACGGCAGCGCCGTGAAAAGGGCACCGCCGCCCGCGACCCCGACGGTGATGAGCACGGCATCCGACACGGCGCAGATGATGACGACGGCGAGTACGTGTTCGCGGCGAAGCCCCTGCCGCAGCACGAACGCGTTCTGCGCGCCGATCGCGACGATGAGCGACAGGCCCAGCCCGAGGCCGGCGAGGGCGGCGAGCAGCGCGGCGGTCACATCCCGACCGTAGGCGTGCCGCGAGAGTCGGTCCATCTCAGAATTCTGGTGAACCATTAGCGTTGCTGTTGATGAGATACGACCGGGAACACCTCGAGACCCTCCTCGCCGTGGTCGAGGAGGGCACGCTCGACGCGGCTGCGCGCCGGCTGCGTGTGACCCCGTCGGCGGTGAGTCAGCGGCTCAAAGCGTTCGAGCAGCAGCTCGGCCGCGTGCTCGTCGTGCGCAGCAAGCCGGCGCGGGCGACCGCGCCCGGTGAGGAGCTGGTGCGGATGGCACGCCAGCTCGCCCTGCTCGAGCACGAGGCCGACCAGGCGCTCGGCGCCGGCGAGGGGCCGACGACGATCCCGATCGCGGTGAACGCCGACTCCCTCGCCACCTGGATCCTGCCGGCTCTCGCGCGGGTCGCGCGCACGCATCCGACAGTCTTCGAGATCCATCGCGACGATCAGGACCACACCGCCGGGTGGCTCGCGGCGGGGACCGTGATGGGCGCCGTCACCTCGCAGACCGAGCCGGTATCGGGGTGCACGTCGACCCCGCTCGGCCGGATGCGCTACCGCCCGCGCGCCGAGCCGGGCTTCGCGGAGCGCTGGTTCCCCGACGGACCGAGCGCGGCATCCCTCGCCCTCGCTCCCGTCGTCGTCTTCGACGAGAAAGACCATCTGCAAAGCGACTACCTCGCCATGGTTGCCCGCCGCCCGCTCGACCCGCCCCGGCACCAGGTTCCGGCGTCGGCCGACTTCGCCCTGGCCGTGCGGCTCGGCCTTGGCTGGGGGATGTTGCCCGACGTGCAAGCAGAGGGCACCGTCCTGTTCGACCGGGACCGCAGCATCGACGTGCAGCTCTACTGGCAGCAGTGGAACTTGCGCTCGCCCCTGCTCGACGCGGTTGCCGCCGAAGTCGTTTCGACAGCGCGGGAAGCTCTCGCTACCCGAACAGCTTCTGCAGGCGTCTGACTCCCTCGACGATGTCGTCGTCGCCGAGCGCGTACGAGAAGCGCAGGTAACCGCTCGGGCCGAACGCCTCACCCGGAACCGCCGCGACCTCGGCCTGCTCGAGCACGAGGTCGGCGAGTTCGAGTGACGTCGTCGGGGTGACGCCGCCCCATTCGCGGTTTAGGAGCCCGGTGACATCCGGGTACACGTAGAAGGCGCCTTCCGGTAGCGGGCAGACGATCCCCGGAATGGCGTTGAGACCGTCGACGATCAGCTTGCGTCGCCGGTCGAACGCCCGGCGCATCTGCTCGACGCTCTCCTGCGGCCCGGTGAGGGCGGCCAGGGCGGCACGCTGCGAGATGTTCGACACGTTGCTCGACAGGTGCGACTGCAGATTGGCGGCCGCGGCGATCGCGTCGGCGGGTCCCACCATCCAGCCCAGTCGCCACCCGGTCATCGCGTAGGT